>JBEDCT010000228.1:0-6518 GCA_041176665.1 Bacteroidota bacterium
TAGCGATGGTATTTTCCGAACTCACCGAATCGATTGGTGTTGCATCGCCTTTGTTCGCATAGCGGTAAACGGTCCAGCTGGCTGTATCCGCAGCATTTCCAGAAGCATTTGCCGTAAAGTCATTGAATTTACATTCAAAATACCCACTCGCTAAGTTCAATGGATCCACCACTTTGATGTTGATTGGTCCACGTCCGTAATCATAGGTTGGATTCTCCATGAATCCTTGTTCCAAGATCGTTTTTTCAGACGCCGCAGTTAATTCCAAAGAACGGTTTCCGTTTCCGTAGCCATCCAAACGGGTAATCAATGGAGAAGATCCGTAAGCAATCATTTGTGCTGTTCCGTCTGCTTCAGGCATTGGGTTGTGTGGGACAGCAGATACTGGTTTGATTGCCGTTCCATCATAACTAATACGTGAAGAAATAAACGGCATTTTTTGTCCGTCTAATAACAATGGGTCATTCGGATTGTACTCCTTAAATCGGTTATATGCATAAGCAACAGCCACATAATAGTATGTTTTGTGGTTAACCAATCGTCTTTCTCCTTGTGCAAATGCATCTTCTTTCACTTGGAATGTGTGTTGGATCCCAACATTTCCACCCTTCACCTTTTCCACAGGAATAGAGAATCCTAAGGCTTCATCGTAAACGAAGTTGATGATTCTATCAATATTATTCTTTTTATCACACTGTGCAACCAAACGAGATTTGTCTGCATCCGCGATATCCGCGATAGAAACATCTGCATCTTTCAATTGGAAGATTTGGTATCCTTCAAAACGGTAGTAACGATCTACCGTTGGATCTGGAATATTTACTTCATCCATTTCCTCATAACCTTCTTGGTAATTGTTAGACGATGAAGGATTCTCCAACATGATGATCAATTCATTTTCTAACTCTTGAATGGTTAATTTAGGTGCATCCGGAGGAGAAAGAATTTTAAAACATGCATCAAACAATGCTTGTGCTTTTGTATCTGCACGTTTCATCGCATCAACAGATGCCATAAGTCCACCAGCAGAACTTCTTCCGTAAACCATACCTACGGTAATGTTGTTTGTTGCACCTGGGCGCAATGTAAACGGACCTGCAGATTGAACGAAACGTCTGTCACCGGGAGGATTGTTACTTGTAGATTCATCCCATCCGTTTGGAAACTGACCAGACATATCTTGTCCGCCCGTTGACCAATGAATCGGATCTGAAGTTCCTGGGAACATGTAATCACTCAAAACAGTTCCATTTGCTCCTGTTCCTCCATAATACATCTCAGCACCATTTGCCCATTTACCTTCCATAAATCGGTAGTACTCCGATGCAGGACCTGGATCATTGTATGGATAAGCAGAAGTTGAGGTAAAATAAGTAAATCGACGCATTCCGAAACGCTCATTATCGATGATTCCGTCAGAATATCCGATACCGATACCTTTGTAAACAATTCCTCCATTTGCTAAGGCATCTACAACTGTAGGAACAACCTCAACCTGGTTAACTTCGTCAAAATATGGACCTGGGTTATCAATTCCATCGGCATCTTGGTAAGGACCTTCAAAGAAGTCACACCCGATAGCTGGAGGATTTTCTCCATACCCTAAACGTCCACCATCACTTTGGTCATTTAAATCACCATTGTACATGTATCCTAGACCACGAGAAACATCACAACCAGCATAATCATCAGCATAGTTACCAAGATCGGCATCTAAGAATTGTGAAAAATACGTATTGTAAAGTGTTTGCGTACCACGGTTAATTAATTCGTAGTTATAGAATGTCATGCGGTTCACTTCGTCATTTGTTGCGAAAGAGAACGCTTGTGCACGAATTTCCATTCCGATTGGATCTCCATTTGTTTCTGTATGGATGTTTCCTTTATCGTTAAATACCCACCAGTGCGTTTCATCACCATATAAAGAAACACGGCGATCTACACCACATTCGATGTCATCGCGACCAAGAATATCATCATACCATGGATGGTCACCATTGTCTGGATTATAAGATCCATCACCATCGCGGTCGTAGAAAGGAGCTAACCAATAATCTTGTCCTCTAGATACGTCACCATGAGCTGGCCAACCGTAAATTCTATTTAATTCGTCATTGGTTAAGGCTTGAACATCATTACATCCCTCTGTCACGATTCCTTGCGAACATTCCCACCAAACATTGAAACGAATTACTTCCGCTTTGCGAATTGTGTAAAATTTATCGTAAGCGATACACTGATCTGGATCAATATTTGCCTCACCAAAATCTCTTGTAACCCCAGCGCCCACTGGACCTCCTGGGTTAAAATCACCGGTTCCTGGAATAACTGTTAATGGTCCGGACCAGAAGTCATTTCCACTTCTAAAACGTAAAGCGGCCAATTTCAACTGTCCGTTTACATCTGTTCCACCCATCCACAAGGCACCAGCAAAAATCGCGTAACGCTTACTATTCTTAGGCACTTCGTAGGCAGCTACACCAGCAGCACGGTTTTGGAACATGCTTCCTCCTTGTTCAATTAACGCTCTAACGTCATTGAATTCCATGTATAACTTTGCTGTCGCTGGACTACAATTGGCACCTTTGGTTATTGGAGTAGGCTTAGCCATTTTGTCGTTAGGACCAAGATAAGCGAGTGCGTTAAACACTACTGTAACCCCAAAAAACGTTGCAAATAATTGCTTTTTCATATCTCTACGTTTATTGCTTTCTTAAAAATCAAATTTAACTCCTAAACGAATTGTTCTTGGAGAACTAATATTAAACGGATTTTGAATCTTCATCATGTAATAGTCACGGAAAGATTGCTCATCTGTTTGGTTTTGAATCGATGTCTGGCTAGATGCTGCTGCAAGGTACCCATCATCATCCGGGTTTCCAGTTGCACGGTATACATTCAATACATTGAACTGATTAAACATGTTTGTCACACGTACATATACGTTTAAGAATGCAACTTTTTTCTTGTTGTCTTTATTTCCGTATTGTACATTTATTGTTTTGTCAAACTGCATGTCCAAACGGTAAGACCAAGGTAATCTAGAACCATTCAAAGTACCATTGATACCGGCAGCTAGGTTACCAATTCCTTCATCTGTAATAAATGTTTGTGACGAATATGGATTTCCTGAGTAGAAGTTTGAGAAAATATTCAAACCTGTATTCTCTAGGATTTTAGACTTGCCAATAATTGGTCCGTTGTAGTCTTTTCCTTCTCCGTAACGGTAATCGAATGTGACTGCGAACGCATGACGTTGGTCATAGCTATAAGGGAAAATGTTTCGTAGATTCGGAAGTCCAGCATTCACAAGCGCGCCCATAGATGTTGCGTCTGAACCTGTTCCATCTGCAAACTGCAAGGTGTAATTTGCCGTCATGCGAATGTTTCCTGTTTGTCTTAAATCGTAAGAAATAGTCATACCTTTTACTGTTCCAAAATCTCTGTTTCCGTAAGTTTTGTACGTTGCTGGGTAAGCTTGGAAAATGTTCACCAACTGTACATTATTACGCTGCTCTCTGTAGAACGCAGAAATCTTTACAGAGGAGGTGCGCGTTAAAACTTGTTGGAATCCTAACTCGTAATCAACCGTTTTCTCAGGCTTCAAATTAGAGTTACTTATCACCGCATTTCTTGATTGGATGTATTGGTATTCGTATGGATCAAAACGGTAACCTGAAGTTGGACGTTTTGTTAAGATGTCATAGTGAGCAAAGAATGAAGCCTCCTCCGAAATTGGGAATGAGAATGCTACACGCGGCATGATATTCACTTGCGCTTTGTAGTCTGTAAATGCATCAGCAGTAGGAGTTTCCAAAGATGGGTCTTGCAACCAAGGAGCGATTCCGTTCGGACCTTCAACTAATTTAGGGTCTTCGATTTCCGTACCAACTGAGTTATACCAAGTCATTCCAGTTCTAAATCCTTTGATTTCAGTTGGATTCTGTACATCATTCACATAAACGATGTTGTCATCAGCCATACCTTCCGGCAAGTTAACCCAAGCATATTGGTTTGGATCGCTTTCTTTCATTGCACGAACTTCTTTAACCGTTTTTGCATTGAAGAACAAATACTGATCCTTCAATACTGGTTGGTTGGCATCAAATACATCTACACGAACACCTACGTTAAATACGATGTCGTTAAATGCAAATTTATCCATAATGTATCCCGCCATGTATATTGGCTGGAACGCACCAACAAATCTTTTGTAGTTACCGTTATTATCGTACTCATTAAAGTACTTATTGATATCCGTATTTCCTTTCACTTTTTTACCTGTATGATCAAAACCATAGTATGACACATAGGAGTTTCCGCTATTCAATAATTCATCCGGGGAGAACATATCATATTGGAAAAGATTTGGATCATACTGGTCGATATCAATATAGTCATCACCTGAAGCATTTAAACCAAGTTTATTTCTGAGACTAAAATCAAAGAAAGATTGATTGTCATTGTTTAATTGCCCTCCAAATTCACCTGTTCCACTTGTATTTGCATATCCAGAATTTAAACGATCATAGGTAATCGCTTTAAATGAACCTGAATCGGATATTACGCCACTGTTCAAATCTAATTCTTCAATATGAAAATTCGTCAACTGACGAGCAATGTTCCAAATTCCTGTTGGACCAAAGTCACCGCTTGACCAACCACGGTCAACACGTTGTTCGTACTCAAATCCTAAAGAGATACTGTGGTCACCAATGATTACGGATCCAGCACCGGTTACACGGAATTGGTCATTTTCAAATTTTCCAAATCCATTGTATGGTGCTCCAATGTTACTCCAAATACCATAAACGCTTTGAGGTGTATCACCATTGCGAAGTGCATTCCCTTGGTTAATTTGAGTTAAGTTCTCGTAGTGACCAAAAGGCGCCCCTTCATAAATATCATAATATTGTGTTGTAATCGCCGCTAATGCAGCATTTGTTTCAGACGGGGTATAGTCAAC
The DNA here is from genome assembly GCA_041176665.1 of Bacteroidota bacterium. Classification (GTDB taxonomy): domain Bacteria; phylum Bacteroidota; class Bacteroidia; order Flavobacteriales_D; family Crocinitomicaceae; genus UBA952. The sequence continues at coordinate 4,967 of JBEDCT010000228.1, forward strand.
CTGAACATCCTTGAATCCATCATGTACATACATTTGAGTTGCGTCGTTGAATGAATAAGATGGTCTACGTGTAGTTACGAATTTACCCACGTAACCGTAGTTAAATAAATTGTATTGATGTTTAGGGTCGTATGACGAGCTAAACGATTTTGAGTAATCCACCATCAAACTGTAAAGTGCAGATTTGATTTTAGAACTACTTCCCTCACGCTCGTTATTAAAGCGCTGTGTTAAACGTCCAAACAATCGGTAATCATAAGATTTGTTGTAACCATAGTTCGTGAAATTTAAAAGGGAATTTCCGTATGAATAGCTATTTCCAGTGCTGTAGTTCATGGATGCTCCAAATTGAAGATTCACAGATGGACCTGTATTTACATCAATTTTAGCTTGACCGGAATAAACCGTATTTCTTGCGTTCATTCTCCATGCTGTCTTTTCGAAATCACTTTGTCGTAAGAACAATGCATTGTGAAATGTACCAAATCCTGTAGAGTTTGGTCTTAACGGATTCGCTAATAGTTCATCTCTTACATCTTTTTTGATACGGTAGCTACCATTAGCAAGCGGACGACTATCTAATTGATCTGTTAAATTGGCTGAAACTAAGAAACCTAATTTTGGTTTTGTTTTCTTACCTGTTGAATCACGTTGCATTAAAAGAGGTCCGGATAACATTCCTTCTACAAGGTTATATCCAAACTTATCTAAACCAAATACTTTTCCATCGTAACCATCTGGATCAGCACCTTTAAAATAAATACCTGAAGAAACTCCTTCGATTGAACCGAAATAAACAGCAGACGGTCCACGTGTGGTAATGGAGATGATTCCTCCAGTTACGTCACCGTAGTTCGCTGGAACCCCACCGGTAATAACGGCAACTTCTTCCAACGCTGATTTTGGAATGTTGGCAGAGCCACGTACTTTAATACCATCGATGTAGTAATACGTTCCATCAGAACGTGAACCACGAACAGATATGGCACCTGAACCTTCATTTGAATTCACCCCACCTACAGATCTTGCTACACCTTCCGCTGAACGAACAGGCATTCTATTGATGTCCTCACGTGTAACAGTCGCACCAGAAGCACCACCATTTTTATCAATTAATGGAACTTTGTAGATAACAACCTTTACTTCTTGCTCATCTTTCACTTTCTTCGAAAGTGTCAAATTATCAAGGAAGGTAATTCGATCCGGGGACATGGCAACACCTGTCATAACGGACATACCGTAACCCGAAATGGCATTGGAAAAATGCACATCATAGGTTCCTGGAGGAATACCGTTGATTTGGAATTTACCTTGAGCATCCGTAGTTGCTCCACTTTTGATTTGATCTCCCTGTTTCAAAAGGACCTTCGAAAGCTCAATTGGAAGACCAGTTGATTCATCCTTAATCATCCCTTTTAGGGTACCAAGACCCGATTGAGAAAATGCATAAGTTCCTGCAAACAGGACACTTAATACTAATAACTTCAGTTTACCCACCATAAGAATGCGTATAAATTTTACTATATCTCGTTTTTTAAAGAATGTAAATATA
>JBEDCT010000229.1:0-9906 GCA_041176665.1 Bacteroidota bacterium
GTTTGGCTTCCTACGCATTAGGAGTCGGAATGAACGTAATTGCCATCGACAACAAAAAACAGGATGTTTCCATTGAAGTAAAGGTTGGAAATCAAACCGTTTCTGTACCTATGTCCACGGAAACAGATTTACATGCACAATTAGGCCATATGGATTATATCTCCATTCACGTGCCGAAACAAGCAGATGGAAGCGCTGTATTAGGAACCAATGAATTTGGGAAAATGAAAAAAGGAGTGTTCATTGCGAATGCTGCTCGTGGTGGCGTAGTGAATGAAACAGAACTTTTGGAAGCTTTGAACCAAGGAATCATCGCTGGAATTGCGTTAGACGTTTTTGACAACGAACCGAATCCACGAAAAGAGCTATTGAATCACCCGAAAATTGCTTGTACTCCTCACATTGGAGCAGCAACACTAGAAGCGCAAGACCGCATCGGTGAAGAATTGGCACAATTGATTATTGGATTGGCGTAAACGAACCTATTAAACATAAAAAAAGGGACCATTTTCATGAGTCCCTTTTTTCGTTTTATGAGCAATCGATTATTCTCTGATAATTTCAATCGATTCGATGCTATCACCTTCGCGAATATCATCAATAACATCTAGTCCTTCTGTAACTTTTCCAAAACACGTATGTGCTCTATCTAAGTGTGAGGTATTTCTTCTTGAATGACAAACAAAGAACTGTGATCCACCTGTATTTTTTCCAGCATGAGCCATCGAAAGTACTCCACGGTCGTGGTATTGGTTGTCTCCGGTTACTTCACAATCAATTTGATAACCTGGTCCACCTGTACCTGGCATTCCTCTTTCCCCTTCACGTGTGTTTGGACAACCACCTTGAATAACGAAATCCGGAAGCACTCGGTGCCACTTTAATCCATTGTAATAACCTGATTCAGCCAACTTTACGAAGTTCTCAACTGTTTTTGGCGCATCGTTTTCGTAAAATGTCACATGCATTTCACCTTTGTTCGTTTTAATGATTCCTTTCATATGCTAAATTTGATGTCACGAAATTACGCCTTGAAGTTGGATTGCTAAAATGGAGTTTTGAACAATCGACTATGGGAATACTTGTTGAAAACTTAGTTGATAACGTGTCGATAGGTAGTTTCAAGTGGCTTTAAGGTAATGTTAAATTTGTAAAGAAGGAACCAACAAACGAATACCTATGTTCAGTACACTTACCAAACGAAAACTTACCGACAATCAAGTTGCCAATGTTTTCATCAATGCTATTTTCGACAGTGTTGATAATGGCTTTTCTGAAGTGTCATCTATTATCAACGAAGATTCAGCTTTCGTTTCATCACCAGCTATTGATGCCAGTAATAACGGTGAATTTGGAATGATTGTCCTTGTAGGAAATTTATCTTTTTTAGAAAGTACATTCGAGGCTGATCAAGCTGAACGTGTTGAAAACATCATTTTCGACAAAGTGTCAAAAATGTATGAGATGGACACAAATTCGTTTAAAAGTTTAGTTCGTGAATACCAATCTTTCATCATGCGCGTAAATCATCCTTCTAAAAACTGGATTTACGGAATGTCTAAAGCTGTTTTTCACAAATACAACTTGAACGAATGTCAAGATGAATATTTCCGTCGCATGCAAGCACCGAATCCATTGTTCCTAAAAAGAATGGACGAAGTGATGTCCAACTTCATTTGGAATTGGGACGCATTTTTCAAAAAATACCGAATCTAAGGAATTAGAAAACATAAAAAAAGGAGCGAAATTCGCTCCTTTTTTGTTTCTATTCACTTATGCTTCTTCCACCTCTACAATCGGTTTTCGGAAAACAATTTTTCCATCAAAGACATCCATGACGATGTTCTTCGTTCGATCAATGGTTCCACTTAACAAAGCTTTTGATAACTCATTTAATACCTGTTTCTGAATGACACGTTTGATTGGACGAGCGCCAAAGAACGGATCATAACCAATTTCCGCAATGTGTTCAAAGGCGTCCGTTGTTACATACATCGTTAAATCCATTTCCTTCAATTTATGTTTCAATACATCCAATTGAATTTGAACGATCTTCCTAACGTTATCCATCGTTAACGGCGTAAACATAATGACTTCATCCACGCGATTTAGGAACTCTGGACGTATGGTTTGACGCAACAATTCCATTACTTCCACCTTCGCTTTCTCTGCCGTTTCATCGAAATCTTTTTCCTTCACCTTTTCAAAGCGATCATGGATAATGGAGGAACCTAAATTCGAAGTCATGATGACAATCGTATTTTTGAAATTCACTAAACGTCCTTTGTTATCGGTTAAACGTCCATCATCAAGCACTTGCAGCAGCACATTAAATACATCCGGATGTGCTTTTTCGATTTCATCCAAAAGAATAATGGAATATGGTTTACGTCGAACCGCTTCTGTTAATTGTCCACCTTCCTCGTAACCGATGTATCCCGGAGGCGCACCAACCAAGCGACTAACCGTATGTTTTTCTTGGTATTCACTCATGTCGATGCGTGTCATTGCATTTTCATCGTTGAACAAATATTCCGCAAGAGCCTTGGCAAGTTCGGTTTTACCAACACCTGTTGTTCCAAGGAAGATAAAGGATCCAATGGGACGTTTTGCATCCTGTAATCCAGCGCGGCTGCGACGAACGGCGTCCGACAAGGCCATGATTGCTTCTTCTTGTCCAACAACGCGCTTATGCAACTCATCTTCCAACTTCAACAACTTTGAAACTTCACTTTCTAGCATTTTATTCACTGGAATGCCCGTCCATTTGGAAACCACATCGGCAATTTCTTCTACATCGACTTCTTCCTTAATCATTTTCGAATTTGCTTGAAGAAGAATTAATTGTTCTTTGGCTTGCTCTAATTTTAACTCAGCTTCTTTCGTTTTCCCGTAGCGAATCTCTGCAACCTTTCCATAATCGCCATTTCTCTCAGCTAAATCCGCCTCATATTTTAAGTTTTCAATTTCTTCCTTTACGCGTTGAACCGAATCAATCACATCGCGCTCTGTTTGCCATTTCGACTGCAGGGAATTTCTTTGTTCGTTGAAGTTGGCCAATTCACGTTCAACATTTTCCAATTTCTTGGTGTCATTCTCGCGCTTCAAAGCTGCACGTTCAATTTCCAATTGCATGATTTTACGTTCAATCTCATCCAATTCCTCTGGTTTGGAATTAATTTCCATGCGTAATTTTGACGCCGCTTCATCAATTAAATCGATCGCTTTATCTGGCAGATGTCGGTCCGTAATGTACCGTTGGGACAACTCCACTGCCGCAATAATCGCCGCATCTTTGATAATCACTTTGTGGTGATTTTCGTATTTTTCTTTAATACCACGGAGGATTGAAATCGCATCTTCTGTTGTTGGCTCGTCAACTAACACTGTTTGAAAACGGCGAACCAAGGCCTTGTCTTTTTCAAAATACTTTTGGTATTCGTTCAAAGTTGTTGCTCCAACCGCTCTTAATTCTCCTCTCGCCAAGGCAGGTTTCAAGATATTCGCAGCATCCATGGCTCCTTCTCCGCCTCCAGCACCAACTAAGGTATGAATCTCATCGATAAATAAAATGATTTCACCTTCCGCCGCAATGACTTCTTTGACGACAGCCTTTAGTCGTTCCTCAAACTCACCTTTGTACTTTGCTCCAGCAATTAAGGCTCCCATGTCTAATGAATAAACAATTTTGGATTTCAGATTTTCCGGTACATCCCCGTTGACAATTCGATGTGCGAGTCCTTCGGCAATCGCCGTTTTACCCACACCAGGTTCTCCAATTAAAATGGGATTGTTTTTTGTCCTTCTCGTTAAAATTTGAAGCACTCGTCGAATTTCGTCATCACGACCAATCACAGGATCTAACTTACCTGACTCCGCAAGTTCATTTAAATTCTTTGCAAATTTCTCCAAGGACTGATAGGTATTTTCTTGATGTTGAGAGTTTACTTTCTCTCCTTTTCTCACATCCATAATAGCGTCTTTTAATACTGATTTAGTTAGTTTATTGTCCTTGAGTAATCTTCCAATCGTATCGTTAGCCTCCAATAACGAATAGAAAAGCAATTCGATGGATACAAATTCATCACCGAAATTCTTTAATTCACCCAAGGCATATTGAAGTATTCGATTCGCTCCGGAACTCAGGTAGACTTGTCCCCCACTTACCTTCGGATAGGAATCTACGATACGGTCCAAAGCTGCGAGGAATATTGGTTGGTTGACGGAAAGCTTTTTTAAAATAAACGGAATCACTTCTTGATCGACCGCAAATATCCCTTGAAGAAGATGTCCCGTTTCGATCGATTGCTGTCCTTTAGACTCCGCAATATTTTGCGCTTGCTGAATCGCCTCTTGTGTTTTGATGGTGAATTTCTGTAAGTCCATTTGTTGTTGTTTTTGAATATGCTTGAACTTCGTCAAAAGCCAATCCAAGTCGATTTATTCAGCCATTTTTTCCGAAATGAGCTAAAAAGAATGTCGTTTTTTCCGGATTTATCAAAAATCACAGGTTATTAACCAGACAATGTAACCATTTTCACTTCAGCTCCGTTAAGAACAAACATGAAAACAAATTGGATTTTTGGCTTACTAGTTTCCTCGATTGTTTCTTCCAACTTGGGAGCAGCAACGAGAAACGACAATCCGATTATTCCTAAAAAAGCGGTTGCTTCGGTTCAAGTAAAGGAAGGTCAAACCTTATACTTAATCAGTAAATCAAATCAACTTACGCTTCGTCAACTGTATAAGTTTAATGACTTCGGTCCTCAATCTGATGTACTAGAGCCAGGAACGAAAGTTTACCTAGCACAGAAAAAAAGAAAATCAACTCAAAAAGAGTTTGTTATCGTGGAACGCTCCGCCACACTTCGTCAGATTTCCAATCAAGAAGGAATTCGACTTAAATCACTGATGAGAATGAATCAAGGTTCTTCTCCGGACGAACAACTACCGAAAGGAGAAAAGGTATTCCTTCGCTAACTTGCATGGCAAGTGAAGGAATTTGTTTGTTGTTTGTTATAAAGTCCCGCTCGTCGGGACTTTTTAGTTCACACGGACGAAGAAGCGAACAATTCACTTCTCCAGTTGTTTTTAACGAAATCTAGAATCCAACAATTCGATATAAAATCTTTATTTTTACGTAAAAACTTACTTCATGAAGTCATTGATTTTCACCTTATTCACATTGAGTTGCACAGTTTCTTTTTCACAGTTAGGAAATACGATGTATGGACTAGCACGAACAACGAATCCACCAGCAGTGTACATTGCAACCATGAATCCGGCTACAGGTGTGGCAACGAATATTGGTCAAACTTCAGTTTCATCTTCGATCAATTTAACGGGAGCAGCATTGAATCCATACTCCAATCAATTTTGTTTTTTCGGTGATAACGGTTTAAAATCCATAGACCTGAACACAGGACAAATAACGAACACCGCAACCATCTACAATCCAAACGGAACGGGATACTTCGATCTTTTTAGATTTAACACTTCCGATTCTTTGATGTATGGTTTGTCAAGAAGAAACATCCCGAATCCGCAAACTGGTGGACTTATTGCAACCATGTATTTGGCGACGATTGACGCTAGTACCGGGACGATTACCGAAATCTCAGATACTTCCATCGGACAAGGATTTGCCTATTCAGGAAGTGCGATAGACCCACATCAAATGGTGTTTTACTATTCAAATGGTTCACAATTAGTTGGATTGGATATGTATAGTGGAGACATTTTCTCTAGTCCGACCTTGACTTTTCCTAACGGCGGACAGAACTTTGACAATTTCACGTATAGCTGTGCGGATACGACAATGTACGGTTTGGTACGTTCAAATTATTACACGCCAGTGTACAATCCTGTTACAGGGATCACTACTCAAGTTTTTGACTCAGCAGCTGTTCATCTTGGAAAAGTGAATGCGATGACCGGAGAAGTAACTAAAATTAGTACACAATCCATTGGTGTCAGTTCATTTTCCGTAAACGGAAGTTCAACAATAGACCCTGTTAATTCCATTTACTATTTCATCAGCGGTTCATCAAGCGGTGGATTAAGCATTTATGGTGTTTCTCTGCAAACAGGACTCGTTGTAAGTCAAGGAACTATAAGTAATGCGGGTGCACTTTACTTCGACATGATGCGCATACAAAGTGATTGCTACGAATCGAATGCAACAAGACTGAATCCATCAGCGAAATTAAGCGAGGCTATGAAAAATGCTCCCAAAACCTTCCCAAATCCATTTAATACGGAATTGAACATCGTGAGCGAAGAGTCCATGGAATCGTACGAAATTTTCAGTGCTAATGGAATGAAATTGAGCTCTGGATTACTTTCTGGAACAGAGGCTACATTAAATACACAGGCGCTTTCCGAAGGGATTTATTACCTAAACGTATATACATCCACAGGTAAAACGACACAAAAAGCCGTGAAGTAACGCAAACTTTTCTGTGGGTTATTTTGACGTTTATTCCTCCCCTATTCTTTAAGGCAATGAACAAGCGCGTGGATACTGCATTAAAATAACTTCTGTCTTTTCAATAGGTATTGCAGTAATACTTGATTGTATCCTTCGTGAATATCTGCTGTCATGAAATCAACGCGGTGATTGACACAGCGCATTTTGACCTCATTGAAATAGGCTTCTATTCCTTTTACATAATGTGCACGAACCTCCGCAGGTTGTAAGTTCATTTTTTCGCCAGATTCCATGTCAATCAATTGATACGGACGATTTTCCAATTCAAAATCCCGTTCCAACTTGGAATCCAACACATGGAAAAGAATGACTTCGTGTTTATTGTGCTTCAAATGTTGAATGGCGCGAAACAATTCATCGATGCGATTTGGATCATCCAATAAATCCGTAAAGATGACGACCATACTGCGTTGATGTGTCAACTCAGAAATGTCATGCAAGGCTTGAATGGCGTCTGTTCCCGATCGACTGTTCTCTTCGTAATCCTTCATACGCTTCTCTAACTCACTGTATAGAAAACGATGATGTGATAAGGAGGATTTCGCTGCGGTATGGATATCTAATTTATCTGAAAACACAGATAATCCAACGGCGTCACGTTGACGTTTTAATAGTTCAATCAAACTAGCTGCAGCGTAAACTGAAAATTCGAATTTTGTGAGTCCACCTTTTGGAAAGAACATCGAACTAGATCCATCAATGACGATTTGACAACGAAGATTGGTTTCTTCTTCGAATTTCTTGGTGAACATTTTTTCCGTTCGTCCAAACAAGCGCCAATCAATGTTTCGTGTAGATTCCCCAGGGTTGTACAGGCGATGCTCGGCAAATTCAACAGAGAAACCATGAAAGGGACTTTTATGCAGTCCCGTGATAAATCCTTCCACAACTTGTTTGGCGAGAACCTCGAGGTTTCCGAATTGTGCAAGTCTTAGTCTGTCTATTGAAGGATTCATGATTGGCTTTATAGAACAAAAATAAACAATAATCAACGTTTGCGCGCAACCAAATTAGAATCAACACGTCAAAGGAATATAAATCATTCGATATGAAAAAATTATACGTTAAAAGTATTGCCTTAACTGTGTTGTTTTTGGCAAATGCGTTGTCCTTTCAAGCCCAAGTAACTGGATTCGCAATCAACGGACTCACGACTCCAACTACGATGCCAACCACGATTTGTGGTTTAACAGCTAACATCAGTTATTCCGCATTGACTCCAAGTACAAGTTCCGCAGGATCAGCAACGATTCCTTATGTGATTACTGGAAATAATTTCAGTGGTTTTCAATTCGTTTCCCAAGTCAATTGGGGAGATGGTTCGACAACGACATCCAACGGAGGGACAGGAACGAGTGGAACAAATATCGCCATGTCGCCGGCAATTGTACATACGTATGCAAGTCCGGGAACATACAGCATCTATACAACCGTTTACAATCAATCCAATCAAACATACGCCTTGGATTCCGTCTTGTTAACTGTCGGATCATGTACAGCATATTTCTACTGTCTGATTCAAGTAGATTGCGATAACAACGGAACAATTGATTCTCAAATCAATGCACCGGTTCCTGTTATGTTGACGAATGGCAATTACACCTATACCGATACCACCCAAAACAACATGTTCATGATGAACAATGTTTGGGCGGGGAACTACACCTTGTCCATCGATCCAACATGGTTAGCCGCTAATAATTATGTGATTGGAAATATTATTCCTAGTCCGACGGTTACCGTAGGTGGTGGAACAACAACAGCAGTTATTACCTTGAATTGTGCTTCTCAAACGACCATGCTTTGTGCAACAGGTCAAGTGTATTGTGATGCAAATGACAATGGTGTGTTGGATTCTAATGAAACACCTATTGCGAATGCACCTATTTCCGTGAACGGAACAGTTGCATACACAAATGCGAATGGATTTTACACCATTAGTTACCCAGGTGTTGTCAATGATACCGTTGTCTTAAGTTTAAGTTCAAACTGGTTGAACCAACATGGCTACGCAATATTAAACAATAACGGAAGCAACTTAAATTACATTCTTGGAACACCTTGTAATAGTGGAGTTCCGGTAAGTACGGTAAACTTCCCATTAAACTGCGGAGGTATAGTCACACCAACCATGTGTTATTCAGGATTCGTTTTTTGTGATTCAAACGGAAATGGAGTCATGAACCCTAATGAAGTTCCGCTTGCTGGCGCACCAGTTATTCTTTACAACAATTCTGCAACCAATAGCTCTGTTACTGTGTATACTGACTCAACAGGTTATTTTACGTATTGTGGTCAATACAGCACTAGTACTTACGTATTTGCAACCATCAGCCAGTCTTGGTTAACCTACAATGGATACAATCCAACCGTTGGTGTCATTACCTTGATTGGAAGTCCTTCAGGAACAACAAACACAGGATTCATTGCGATTAATTGCGGAGGTACAACAACGACGTGTGCGGACTTATGGACAACAGTCACTCCTTGGATTGGTTATTACCAGAACACTACTGCACACGTGAAGATTAACTGGGGAAATTATGGTCCAGGAGCTGCTGGAGCATATACGTTAACCATGAACTTCCCTGCGGGAGTAACGGTTAATGCTTCATCCATTGCGAATGGAGGAACCGTTAGTGGAAACACCATTACTTGGAATTTAACTTCTGCTTCTAGTTTCTTTAGTAATTTTGACGTGATTACGTTCAATGTTCCGAGTGGACTTACATCAGGAACTTCCCATTACTTTACTTCAACGATTGCACCGACAACAGGAACAGATTGTTCAACCTTGAACAATGCCGGAAGTTTACTTCAATTAGTTGGAAACAGTTATGATCCAAATGATAAAGTAGTTGCGCGTCCAGATGAAACCATTCAGTTCTTTGGAGGTGACACACAATACATCGCTGCCGAGTTTCAAGAAGCCTTAACGTATACCATTCGATTCCAAAATACGGGTACAGCTCCAGCTCAGAACATTTACATCATTGATACCTTAGATACGGATTTGGATTGGAGTACGTTGACAATGATTGAAGCTACTCACACGATGCAATTAATCAACCTTGGAAACGGTGTGATGCGTTTTGAATTCCCTAATATTTGGTTGGCGGATAGCACAACAAATGAGCCAGCAAGTCATGGACATTTGGTTTATCGCATCATGGAAAATGCTTCGTGTGCGTATGGAACAGAAATTGAAAATACGGCATATATCTATTTTGACTGGAATGCTCCGATTATTACAAATACCACGTATAATTTCAACAATTGGATAGAAGGAATTTCGGAGGGAAGCGCTCAAAACATCCATGTTTATCCAAATCCTTCAAGTGAGTCAATCACCATTTCTTGCGAGGGGAACTTCGATTATCAGTTGGTTGATTTATCTGGAAGAATTATTTCAACGG
>JBEDCT010000230.1:0-3087 GCA_041176665.1 Bacteroidota bacterium
ACGAGGGAGAAAGACATCATGAGGATGGTAATTATCCAAATGACAGGATCGCCTTTCAAGTATTTTAAGTATTCTCTCATATCAATTGTACCAAATTGAGGTAAGCTGAAATTTTCAGGGCTACATATTCACTGTCGCTTTCTGTACAGGTGAATAACAAGGTCCCATTTGATGTTAATTCTGTCATTAATCCATTCAATACATCTTGGATGTCCACAAACTCGTTTTCCAACATAAAACCAGTTCGATTCTCTCCAAATGAAAGGATGCTTTGAAACTTGTTTATTAGATTCGGGTTGACGTTCAAAACCGCTTCAATTTCCGATGGATTTCCGACCCAAATAATCCCGGATGGAATCGACTCGATGAAATTGATCAAGGGATTTTGTTCTGGTTGCATCCACGTAAACACATCAAGTCCTTTTAATTTTCCGTGCGCACGTAATCCTGATCCCCTTGATTTTACTCCGGAATCATTGATTGACTGCTCGTGGATATGAACGTGTTTATTCTGCATCATACATTGAAAAATTACAACATTCGCACTGCTTGCTTAAACTGATTTCCTCTATCCTCGTAATTCTCGAATAAATCAAAACTTGCACAAGCTGGTGAAAGAAGAACAATTTCATCTTTTTGTGCCAAACGGTATCCGTAAGCAACCGCCTCTGCAGCAGATTTTGCTTCAACAATCGTTTCTACGATTCCTGAAAAAGCCTCTATAATTTTCTGATTGTCCTCACCCAGACAAACAATTGCCTTCACTTTTTCACGAACAAGTGCTGTTAACTCAGAATAGTCATTTCCTTTGTCCACACCACCTACGATCCAAACCGTCGGATTTTCCATGCTTTCTAGCGCAAACCAGGCAGCATTGATGTTTGTTGCTTTTGAATCGTTGATAAATTCGATTCCGTTTACTTTCGCAACGAACTCAAGTCTGTGTTCAACGTTTGTGAAGTCCTCTAAACTTTCACGTACAATATCCTTACGGATTTCAACTAGTCTCGCTGCGATCCCTGCGGCAAGAGCATTTTGGGTATTGTGCTTACCCTTTAAAGCTAATTCATGTATTGACATGGCAAATTGTTGGTTTATATTGATTATTAGTTGTTTGTCTTTTGAGTATGCTCCTGGATTTTGTTCCTCTTTCATGGAAAAAGGAGCCAAATTCACAGTAGGATTTCTTTTTTTCATTTCTGCTGAAATGAGGGCATCATCGGCATTATAGATGAACCAATCGTTTGTCGTTTGATTTTGCAAAATGCGAAACTTAGCATCCACGTAGTTTTGCATCTGGTAATCGTATCGATCTAGGTGATCCGGAGTGATATTTGTTAAAATCGCGATGTTGGCATGAAAATCATACATGTCATCTAGTTGAAATGAACTCAATTCTATCACATACCAATCGTGATCTCCTTCTGCTACTTGTTTCGCAAAGCTGTAACCAACATTTCCCGCCAGTCCGACATCAAACCCAGCTTTTTTGAGGATGTGATGTGTCAGCATGGTCGTTGTTGTTTTACCGTTGCTCCCTGTGATACAAATTGTTTTCCCTTTCGTATGGTAGCCACCAAATTCGATTTCCGAAATCACCTTGATTCCCTTTTCGCGAATGGCTTTCATCACAGGAACTTTTTCTGGAATCCCAGGAGATTTAATGATTAAATCCGCTGCGAGTATCAAGTCCATGGAATGCGTTCCCTGTTCCCATTGCGCTCCAATCTTTGTTAATTCCGTTTGGAATTCATCCTTTATTTGTGACATATCCGAAACAAAAACGGACCATCCCTTTTGCACCGCTAACATAGCAGCACCCACACCGGATTCTCCAGCGCCAAGAATGACCATATTTTTCATTTCTGTGTTCAAAATTATCTCAATTTCAAGGTTACAATGGTTACTACAGCCAACAATACCGCTACAATCCAAAAGCGAGAAACAATCTTTGCTTCATGAATTCCTTTTTTCTGATAATGGTGGTGTAATGGCGCCATTAAGAAAATTCGTCGTCCCTCACCGTAACGTTTTTTTGTCAATTTGAAATACCCTACTTGCATGATTACGGATAAGTTTTCGATGAGAAACACACCACACAAAACAGGAATCAACAATTCTTTTCGGATGGCAATCGCAAATACCGCGATGATTCCACCTAAAGCCAAACTGCCAGTATCTCCCATGAATACTTGGGCTGGAAAGGAGTTGTACCATAAGAATCCAACGCATGCGCCGACAAAAGCCGCAATGAAAATCACCAATTCCTCCGCATTTGGAATATACATTACCCCGAGGTAATCCGCGAAATTTGCATGTGAACTAACATAGGCAAGAATGGCCAAGGCAATTCCAACAATTGCCGAAGTTCCTGTTGCTAGTCCGTCTAATCCGTCGGTCATGTTCGCACCGTTGGACACGGCAATCACAATAAAAATGACGATTGGGATGAACAGCAGCCAACCGTACGATTTTTGCCAATCTCCGATTAACCAATTGTAGTTAAACTCATTTCCTCGAATAAATGGAATGGTCGTGGTCATGTCGTCCGTTTTGATCCATTTAAAGTGTTCACCTTCGTTTTGCACGTGTAAATGAGTCACAAATTCCTCATCTTGCTGTAGCTGATAATTAGCTTCAACGCGCTTATGAACAATGACTTGGTCAGAGAAATACAAAATGCAACCAACAATGAGTCCAACACCAATTTGACCGATTACTTTAAACGTTCCTTTTAAACCTTCTTTGTTCTTTTTAAATACTTTGATGTAATCATCTATGAATCCAATCAATCCAAGCCAAATCGTCGCGAAGATCATCGTGATGACGTAAATATTATGAAGTTTTGCGAATAAAATAACTGGAATAAGGATAGCCGCAAGAATGATGATTCCACCCATTGTCGGTGTTCCTGATTTCTCGATTTGACCAGCTAGTCCTAGGTCACGAACTGTCTCGCCAATTTGCTGTTGACGTAATTTATTGATGATTTTCTTCCCAATAATAATGGAAATAATCAAGGAGGAAATAAGCGCAAGTCCAGCCCTAAATGAAATGTACTGGAACAATCCTGCACCTGGGAAATTT
>JBEDCT010000231.1:0-4764 GCA_041176665.1 Bacteroidota bacterium
GAATAAACACATTGATAATAGAAGTAACAAAGGTTTCTATTTGATTTTCATATTCCTGCTGCTGTCCAAAATGCTGCAAGTTTACATAACCGATTTCCTTCCTGTTTTCGTTATAAATAGGGAGGTAAGAGGAAATAAAAGACAGTTTCCCAATCTCTTCAGAATGTGAAAAGGAACTCTTGTTTTTTAACTGAAGCTCTTGGAGTGCCCTCGGATTCATCTGCTCACTTATCAATCCCAAATCGAATATTTTGGGACGAGAACTAGCCACTAGGAGGCCATTTTTGTCGTAGATATTTAAGTCTGTATGGAAAATGGAGGATATTTTCCGAAGGGTATTTTGTAAAAAGTCTCTGTCTTTACTGACCGTTAACAAAGAATTCTTCGCTACTTTAGATTTTAATTCTTCTTGAATAGAACTTAGTTTGTCTTGAATATTTGATCGTGTAAAGTCCTCGTATTGTTTTCCAACAAAAACTCCGCTACCAATACCATATAATAACAATGAAAGTACCAATACAAGGATAAATGCAATTTGGATTTTAAACGCAAAGGATAAATTGATTCCACTGACCACAGCCCTTCCGTTAATTAGGTAGATTACGACCATCAACATTCCCCAAAAACAAAAGATATACGCAAAGGAAGTAATGTAGTCAAACCAACTTTTGGACATCATGGAGATCACGATGGCATTTTGGTCTGATTTTCGGTAGAAGTAATGGTGGAATCCTTCGTCTTTAAATGAGCCCTTGATTTTGTTTTCCGGTAGAAAGGAGAAAATGGAAACAGGATAGGTAAATGAACCAGATTGATGTATGAGTTGCCCTTCAGCATATTTAGCGATTGAGTATTCCTCTAAATCTCGAATCACATTGGCTTCGTCAGAAATTAACAGCCTTGGAAAGCCAATTTCTTCTGGAATTCGTTTTGACTTTAGACGGACATTAAGAAAAATGAACTTCGGTCCAAGCTCGATTTTCTGCAAGATCACATATGTTAACCCCTCTTCTTCATGCGGCACGAAATAGATCGAAGGTTCAATGTCAGAGGCTGTGCCATGCATCTGAATCAACTCATTTATTTGTTGGAATGATGTCGAATCCTTTGTAAAAAAGGAAGTCCCCGTATCATTGAATACATCTATGGATAAGTCATAACCGTCCCAGATTCCATGAAAGTATCTTTTTTCAAGAATGGAGCTTAGGGTCCTGACATCAATTGTTGAAGCTTTGTCGTTGGAAAATTGATGAAATATACGGTCTAGCTTCAGTTGATTTAGTAATTCGGCGTATTCAATTTCTACGTTCACATCTCTTTCTGTCGCAATCATTTTGGCATAAATCGCTCTGTTTTCTAGTTCCTTTTGCTCATTTTTTACAATCAACTCATGTACGAAAACGAACGAAAATAGACACAGCAACACTAATTGAAAGGAGAATTGTTGCATTGATTCCTTTCGACGAAAAAACAAGTGATTCACAAAGATGATGATGAAAGGCAGAATCAAGGTGAAGTATGAAAAATCGACAGAACCTGCGATCATCCAATAGAGAAAAACCAGTAAAACGGAAACAGTTAATACAATAATCCCCCTCAATTTTTGCTCATAAAGGCCTTCAACAAGACCAAATAGAATTTTTTGAAAACAAAGAAAATTTAAACCAATAATCCCAAAGAAAACAAAGGAATCTGTGTTTAAATCGAAAAACTGGTTGAAATTTACAGGAATGCTTGAGTGTAAAACAACCATTTTAATGAGGTGAACAATACTCATCCAAACACCGTAGACTGCCACATATTGGATCCAAATGAATGTGGAATTTTTCGTCGCTTTGATGGATTTAAAAATGGTTAAAAATCCAAATCCGATAAAGATGCTATTGATGCAAAAATCCAAGAAACTTGGAAACCATTCGTTATAGGCAAAAAGTTCAGCAGAATGAAAAGATGCTTGCTCAAAAAGCTTTTTTAAGGGCAATTCAAAGAGAATAATCCTCGAAATTAATAGTCCTAAAACCAATAACCATCGCCCAATTTTGTTCGTTTCTACTTGTTTGTACAGTCCGTAAATAAGACTGATTAATCCAACGATAAATAACGGGAGGACATGCCAAGGAGTAGGCTCAGGAGAATTTTGGTTTCCAATGACTGAAAAGCAGTACTGTTTAGCAGCATTGTAAATGGGAATTCCGCGATTTATGTCTAGGGAAATACTGAATTTTGTTTTCCCAAATAAGGGATTTGGCTGCGAAGTGATGAACTCGTTGGAATAGGAATATTCTTGAATAATACAAAACGAAGCACAACATAAGTAGCTGCCCTCTTTGTAAATATCGCCATAGTACCATCCGTTTTGTAGTTGAATGAGTCCACGACTTGGGAATTGAATGGTGGAAAAATTGGATACAGGAACTTTATTGGTATTCCATTTAATTAAACGATCCTGCTTGTAAATGTGAACTTGACATTCCTCATTCTTGGATATGGAGCCATGTTGTTTGAAATACTGCAGAGCGGTTGGTGCAATACGCTTGATCTTTTGTTCCTGCTGAAGAAAAAGTTCTTGAATTTTTTTCTCGGGAACCTTGCCTTCTTTTCCAAGTGATACTTGCTCATAAAACAGCAAACTAAATGCACTAATTGCAAGTATGAAATACTTGAAATTCAGGATTATGTGCACCCATTTTTTCATGTTTGCAATTCCATTTTAGTCAAACCGGAAAGGGAAACAAATAATTGCCCAAAGTCTTCATCTGCGCGGTGGTCGTTTCTGAAAATGAAATGCGCTTGATCTTTGTATGGCTCAATGTAATTTTGGTAACAAGGCAAAACATGATGATTCCATTGATAGATGATTTCTGATCGCTTATACCCACGTGTTTCTTGATCGCGGTAAATCCGTCGATCTAGTTGTGTTTGGTGATCTACATCCACAAAAATGCTGAAGTCTAAGGTGTCAAATACTTTTTTATAATGGAATAAAAACAATCCCTCAACAATGATGACTTCACTGGGCTGAATTGTTAATAGCACATTTTTATTGGGGGGTGAATTGAAAAAATATTCCTTCACCTCGATTGGATTTCCAGCAACAAGTTGGTGTAAATCAGCTTCTAATTTACCTTGATCCAACGCCCCAGGCAAATCAAAATTAACTTTGCCATTTTGATCAAGTGCTTGCATTTCAATGGGATGATAGTAGTTGTCCATCGAGAAAACAGAGGGCGTAATCGCTCCAAAAGATTCAGACAATCTTCTTAACAGCGTTGTTTTACCAGCGCCACTTCCTCCACATATACCGACAACAAATGGTTTTTTTTTCATCTCCATACCTATCCACAAATATACAACTTGTCGCGTTGCTTTTTATCTGCGATTCATTTGTAACTGAAAGAAAAATCGTAACTTTCCTCTCACTATTTCAACTCTTATGAAAAAATTGCGCTTCTTACTTTTATTCTTTGTTTCCGCGTTATCATTGAACGCCCAAATGAAAATTGGCGATAAAGCCCTGATGTTGGACGATCAACTCCAAAGTACAAAAGGAGAAACTACGTCACTTAGTGATTCGAAAAAAGAAAATGGACTCTTAGTGATTTTTTCTTGTAATACTTGTCCATTTGTTGTGGGAACGGAAGATTTTCCAGGTTGGGAACGTCAATACAATGTACTTTACGATTTAGCTGATAGTTTAAACATCGGAATGATCCTTGTCAATTCGAACGAAGGAAAACGTCAAGGTGCGGATTCGTATGATGAAATGTTGAAACATGCGGAAGAACAACAGTATAAAATGTCTTATGTGGTGGATGTAAATTCTACCATGGCCAATATTTTCGGCGCAAAAACCACACCCCATGTTTTTTTATTAAATGCAAATATGGAGTTGGTTTACATGGGTTCTATCGATAATATTTGGGACAAAGAACGCAAAGCGGATGTTCCTTATCTTACAAATGCATTGAAAGAATTGGCAAGTCATAAAAAAATAAAAACAAGTACCACTGCACCAAAAGGTTGTGGAATCAAACGTATCACGAATAAATAGACAAGCATGAAAAAGACCCTTACTTTATTATTGGCAATTTTCACTTTTCAAAGTTTCGCACAACAAGGCGATGGTGGGAAAAAAACATACAAAGCGAGCATTAATCTTAAAGAAATCAGTAAAGTTTCTTTTCCAGAGCCAGACATTGCTTCGTTAAAAGCAGAAGATCTATTAGTGGATGGAACAGGAACAGCTCCATGGCGTTTTGGTTGGAATAATTTCACAAATTTAACTACAAGCAATTCGGGAACGTGGACTAACCTTCCGAACGGAGATCGTATTTGGCACCTATTCATTGAGTGTGAAAACGCATTGACGATTAACTTAACTTTTGCTCAAACGGACATTCCTGCTGGCAATCAGTTATACGTGTTTAATCCTCAAAAAGACCTAATCCTAGGTAGTTTCAATGCAAGTCACTTATTTGATGGTCAATTAGGAACTGAATTAGTATCAGGTAGCCAGACCATTGTTGAATATTATGTTCCAAAGAACAATGAGCAGGGAAACATTCAAATTTCGACGGTTACACATGGTTACCGAACGGCAAGTGATTTCCAAGAAAAAGCTTTTGGTAGCTCAGGATCTTGTAATCGAAATGTGAATTGTTCAGAAGGATTACCTTGGACCTTCGAACGCAATGCAGCGGTGATGCTTGTTTCAGGAAGCAATGGTTTCTGCTCAGGATCATTGGTGAATAATACCTTAAACGA
>JBEDCT010000232.1:0-17771 GCA_041176665.1 Bacteroidota bacterium
GATAGTGATCCTTTTCTTGATTGTTCAGAAAAATATAATGAATTCACTCATCAAAAATTTTAAGAATTATTATCGTTTCCCTAATTTTGACTCTCTTTACAAGATATGGACCATTTAGTTATCGCTCAAACAGAACAAACACCGCATGTCTCTTTTCTATCAAATGGATTGATGGAGATCAGTGGTAAATCGATAGATGAAGATTCTCAAGAATTTTGGAATCCAGTTGTATCTTGGGTGAAAACTTACAGTGATAAACCGTCTACGAAAACCTGTTTGAATTTGTTCATCGAATCGCTAGACTCGAGTTCTTCAGCTGCTCTCGTTGAAATGCTCTACCTTTTGAAAGATATGATAAAGGAAGGTAACGAAGTGCATGTTCATTGGAATTATGAGGAAAATGACCTAGACATGTTGGAACTAGGTAAGGACATGGAACAACTAACGCAAATTGGCTTTGAATTCGATGTCCTTAAGCCATTTCCGTTAGGATAATTCGTACGACAGTGCGAAAATTGCTATTTTTGCACATGCGGTTAATTAAACAAATTCCCCACGAACGATTTCTGATTCAGCTCCATTCGTATAATGGAAAATTCATTTTAACGATTTCATTGGATCAATATGAGCAGTCGTTCAAAGTTTCAGAAACAGATTTCCCACAAGTCGAACAATTGGAATTACTTATTCAAGGTTCTTTTTTAACAAAATGCATTCAACGCTTTATCGAGATGAGAGGCGATTGGATGGAAATTATTAACTTAAAATCATAACATGAAATCACTGTTCTTTTCTACTTCAATCCTTGGTATCTTTCTTTTCGCTTCCTGCGGAGAGAAACCTGCAGTTAAAAAGGATACAACACCAAAAGTAGCGGTGCGTTCTTTGGGTGGATTAAAAATTGCTTACTACTCGAATGATAGCATTAAAACAAATTTCGACTACTTCGTGAAAGAGGAAGGAATCATCAAGAAAAAACAAAAAGCTTTTGAGTCCGAAGTCGAGCGAAGAACGAAAGCATATGAAGCGTTCATTACTAAAAAAGATGCGGAAGCTCGTGGAGGACTATTGTCGCAAAATGAGATTGCACAGGTTCAACAACGCGCCCAAGAAATGCAAAACCAAATCATGCAGTACCAACAAACGGAAGGTGCTAAAATTGAAGAGTTGGCGATGAAATCTTTAGAAACGGTCAACAAAAAAATTGAAGCCTTAGGTAAAAAGTACTGTGAAAAACACCAGATTGATATCTTGTTAATGCATGGTGAGGGTGGACAAATAAATTACATTAACAGCCGCATGGATGTTACATCGGAATTCGTCAACTTTTTAAACGAGAATCAAGCACAAATCGAAAAGGAATTAAACTAACATGCGTCCAACAGAGTCAAAAAAAGTAGAAAATGTTGCTGAATACATTTTGTATTTGTTTCAAATTGAAGATTTAGTTCGTTCCCTGAAAATGGATATGGAATTAATCAAATCACAAGTGTTAGAACCGGCTATTCGCGATGAATTCCAATTGAATGAGCAAATTGCATGGTACCAAAATATCGTCCGTGAAATGAATGTGAAGGGACTTGAAAAAGAAGGTCACATTGATGAAGTTCAAGAAATTTTAGTGGAGTTAACTTATTTACACAATAGTTTATTGACCATCATGAATGATGCAAAGTACAAGTCACTGTGTGAAAATGCCCACGAAGCACTCGAGGAATTCAAACAAAAGTCAAATATGCTTCAACGTCAAGATGTAGAAATCTTGATGCACGCTATGTTTATGAAATTGCAATTAAAAATGCGTCAAAAGGAAATTAGTGCAGAGACAGAATCAGCATTTGATTTAATGCGCATTCAACTTGCATACCTTGCTCGTGAATACCAACGTATGAAATCAGGCGATTGGGATTATTTAAATAACTAGAGGTTCATCGGAAGTTGATCGAGTTCACATAAACATTGGTTCTCCGTATCAACTTCAAAATACGCATGGTTTAAACCATTGCTAAGCGCAATAAATCTACCTTGCATTTCTTTCTGATAGGTCAATGCTTGATACAAGGTATCCACTGAAATGGGTATATGCGGTGCCTTACATTCCACAAGTATAAACGGTTGAAAGTCATTGTCGTACACAACGATGTCCCAGCGCTTCGTTAATCCTGCGTATAGAATCGATTTTTCTACGGCAATTCGTGAAAGAGGGAAACGATGTTCTTGATTCAGGTAAGCAATGAAATGTTGACGCACCCATTCTTCTGGTGTCAATTTTATTTTTTTTCTTCGGATGAGGCATTGCACATAAATTTGCTCATCTTTCCGACTTAATTGTAGGGATGTTTGTGGTAAGTTTAACGGAATAATCGGACTCATTACATACCCGGAAGTAAGAGATGAATGTCTTTGTATTTTAAATCGAACACTTTTCCAAGTACTTCATTCGTTAAAATACCTTTGTACATGTAGACGCCATTTCGGAAACCACGATGTGTTCGAATCAAATCAACAACGCCACCTTTTTCACCCATTTCAAGAATCATCGGGGAGAAGGTGTTCGATAAGGCGAAGGACGCCGTTCTAGAAACACGTGAAGCAATATTTGGCACACAATAATGAATAACACCGTGTTTGATAAAGGTTGGATCATTGTGGTTGGTCACACGGGAAGTTTCAAAACATCCACCTTGATCAATACTTACATCGACTAAAACAGAACCTGATTTCATTTCTTGTATCATCTCTTCACTCACGACACATGGTGTTCTGCCAATTGGTGAACGCAAAGCTCCAATCACCACATCAGCTCGTCGAATGGCTTTTGCCAATACTTTAGGCTGAATAATCGAGGTGTAAACACGCAAACTTAAATCGTTTTGTAGTCGACGCAAACGTGTCAAAGAATTATCAAATACTTTTACCGAAGCTCCGAGTCCAAGTGCAGCACGCGTGGCAAATTCACCGACCGTTCCTGCACCTATTACCACCACTTCGGCAGGTTGTACACCAGCAATTCCACCCAGCATCAATCCTTTTCCTTGTGAGAAAGAGGAAAGCAATTCACCTGCGACTAAAATGGATGTTGTACCAGCAATTTCTCCCATGGTGCGCACAATGGAGAAAACTCCTTCTTCATCTTGGATATAGTCCCAAGCAATCGCCGTTATTTTTTTTGCTGTTAATTTTTGCAGTATTTCTTTTGGCTGTGTGGATATTTGCAACGCAGAAATGAATGTTTGATTTCCTATCATTAACTCCACTTCTTCTTCAGAAGGTGGAGCAACTTTTAAGATGATGTCACAACTGTAAATGGACTTTCGGTCATAAACAATTTGTGCACCAGCTTCACTGTACTCATTATCCGTGAAATTTGATCCTTCACCAGCATTCGTTTCCATCATTACATGGTGTCCGTTTGAAACGAGTAAGGTTACCGCTTCTGGAACCAAAGCAACTCGTCTTTCTTGAAAGGAGGTCTCCTTCGGGATTCCGATAAAAAGGCTCCCTTTTTTCTTGCGCACTTCCAGCATTTCTTCTTTCGGAAGAAGACTGCCTTTTTGAATGAGTGTTTTTAATAATTCAGGATCAGTTATCATAATTCAGGACGATTTCTCTTAGTTCACCTTCTGGTTCACAACGAATATACAGCCAATTCGCGTGTTTTGGAAGAATTTTCTCAATTTTATCTGGCCACTCCACAAAGAAATAGGCATTTTCTTCAAATAATTCATCTAAACCGAGTTGAGCAAGATCGTGTTCATTTTCAATGCGGTAACAATCTAGGTGATAGGCTTTTGTTCGGTTCATTGTTGCGTACTCGTGCACAATAGCATAGGTTGGAGATCCATCCGGATGTTGAACCCCTAATTCTCTCAGCAATGCCTGTACAAAGGTTGTTTTACCAGCTCCCATCTCTCCATGTATCGCGAAAAAGCTAGGTTTTGAAAAGAGTTGCACAAGTTCAGTGGCAACACTTGATAGTGATTCCAACTGAACATTTTCCCAACGTTTAGTTTGGTTTTTTTGCATCGTAGGACTCTATTATTCCGTTTTTCCACGAACACATTTCCAATTGCGTGCCATCAAATCGAGCAAATGTTTGTGCATACAACCATTCCCCTGTGTTGAGATAGACTGCTTCACCAATCGTTAATTCTAAGGGCAAATGTCGGTGCCCGAAAATGTAATAGTCTTGTGGATTTGTTTTTTGATGTTCGACAGCAAAAAGGTAAAGCCATTCGTTTTCCTTTCCGGCGTAAATCATGTCCTTGGCCATTCCACTTTTGCGACTACTTCGAGAGAAGTAATTCGCTAATGAAATTCCAAAATTGGGATGTATACGGGCAAAAGCCCATTGGCAAATTGGATTTCTAAAAACGCGTTTAATGAACTTGTATTTATAATCACCCGGACCTAATCCGTCGCCATGCGCTACAAAAAATCGTTTTCCATTTTTCTCAAAACAATATTCATCGGCATGCAACTGAACACCCAACTCCTCTTGAAAATAATGAAACATCCACATGTCGTGGTTTCCCTTAAAGAAATGAACTGGAATTCCTTTATCAACGAGGGCAGCGATTTTTGCTTGAAGCCTGACAAATCCCTTTGGAATGACGGTTTTGTATTCAAACCAAAAATCAAAGATATCGCCAATTAAAAAAATTTCTTCGGCATCTTTTTCAATATCATTGAGCCAAGAAATAATGACTGACTCGCGGGCGCGACTACTGGCTAAATCAGGAGTTCCTAGATGAAAATCTGAGGCAAAATAGGTGTATTTAGCCGAGTTTTCCATCAATGTCCAAAGATGCGTTTTAATTCTTCTTCCAACGCTGGACCTCTCAAATTTGTTTTGATGACACGACCTTCACGATCAATGAGAACGGTAAATGGAACACTAGAAACCTGATACTGTTTGGCTACTTTACTGTTCCATCCTCCAAGATCACTGACATGATTTGGCCAGGATAATTGATCCTGTTCAATGGCGTTTTTCCATTTTTGTGCGTCCGTATCTAGGGAAACACTGACGATGGTAAATCCATCTGCTTTGTATTTCTCATAGGTCTGTACGACATTTGGATTCTCTCTTCGACACGGACCACACCAGGATGCCCAAAAGTCAATGAGTACAATTTGACCACGCAAGGAAGAAAGAGTCATGGTCTTTTTTCCATCCGTTTTCAACTCGGTAAAATCCGGTGCGATCTTCCCTGGTGACAAAAAATTAGCATCTTCAATGCGTTTCTTTAGTTGGGAGAAATTGGTATTAAAGGCTTGCACTGTTGGACTTTCACTGAAAACAGAATACAACTGATTCAACACATTTTCATATGTTTTCATGTCCTGTTCAGCATTCATATTGGCTAACGCAAGGATCAAAACCGGTGAATTTGGGTTGGCTCCAATAAATCCTTGTAGTTCACTGTTGAACTTATAAAATTCTTGAGTCATGTAGTCATTCACAACTTGCTGACGAGAAGGATCTGTTTTGATGGCTGCTAATGCGGAATCACTTTTAATACTCCATTTTTCTGCAATATGAGAAAAGTCATTCATCGCTTTTGATTCATCTGAACCAACGAAATTGCAAAATTCCTTCAGTTTTTTGCCATCCCCATAAACCTTTATGTCACTATTGTTTTTCAAGATTATGTGGATGTTTTCTGATCCAACACGCAAGTAGTAGTAATCTGGATTTGCTAATTCAACGGAGAGTTTGAAGTTTCCTTTTTTATCCAAAGCAGCAGATCCATAGTCCTTGTAGACATTACCAAAGTTTTGAGAAATCCGAACTGAATCGACGTTGGCATTGAAAATCATGCCTGAAACAGTTGCTTTAATTGAATTTTGACCAAAAATTCCAAACGGAAAAAAGGCTAATAGTACAATTCCTAGGTTTTTCATCTTAAAAGTTCGTTTAATGTTTCTTCTAGTTTTTCACCCCGAAGGTTTTTCCCAATGATTTTGCCATCCTTGTTCAAGAGAACGGTGTATGGAATTCCTTCTATACCAAAATTGGCAACCACGGATGATTTCCAACCTTTTAAATCACTAACATGGTTTGTCCACGAAAGCTGATCTTTTTCAATGGCCTCTTTCCACTTCGTTGCATCTTCATCCAAAGAAACAGAGAATATGGTAAATCCTTTGTCCTTAAATTTCTCATACATTTTTACCACATTTGGGTTCTCTGCACGACAAGGTCCACACCAAGATGCCCAGAAGTCAACAAGTACTACTTTTCCCTTGAGATCGGATAATTTCAAGATTTTTCCGGAGGGATTCGGGAAGGCAATTTCTGGAGCTGAAACCGTACCATTCACGGACGAAGCGAATTCAAAATAAGCATTTTCAATTTGTGCATATTGATTTCTAAACGTTTCAGCAGCTGGTTGTCCAGCATATTTATCCTCAAATGCTTCCGTTACTTTACGCAGGGCATCCAAATTACTTGGATCCCAATCGTCAAAACTAACGCTCGGTAATAAGTCCATGGAAAGGATGATGTTGTAGGCATTGCTCGGATCCTTCAACATATTGGTTCTTGAAAACGATTCCATTTTGCTTTTCGCTTGAAGAAAAAGTTTTGAAACTTCTTCCTTGCTTCGGTTTTCTTCGTTTAACTGAAGACGTGCTTGTGTCTGTTGAAATTGGTCGAATTCACGTAAATAACTATTCATAGTTCGACTCCAACTAGTTCCATTTGCATTTGGTTTAGCAACAAAGGAATTCACGGATGCATTGATTTTTAAGTGATCCCCCGGAATTAAGGTGATGGGAATCAAACTGTTTTTCTCATCGCTCAATCTCAAGAAATAGTATCCTAAACCTGGAATGTTGCCGCTGATGCTAAAACTTCCATCGTCGTTTATTTGTCCTTCAGCAACCGGAATGGTTCCTTTGTCGCTTGGTGCCTCGATGAACAATGTCAAACCTGGGACTCCAGTTATTTTACCAGAAACTTCAAAGTTCGCTTCAAGTCCTCCTGTTTCCACCAAGTCTTTTTGGTATTTATTGTACCAAATAATTCCACCAACAAGTGCGACAATCACACCAAGGATGATCCAGGTTTTATTTTTTAGTATCCAATCTTTCATGCGTCGAGCATTTGACGTAATAATCCATTCGCTAATTTCGGATCTGCTTTTCCTTGCGAAACTTTCATCAATTGTCCCATGAAGAATCCGGTCAATTGTTTTTCTCCAGCGCGGTATCTGGAAACTTCATCTTGATTTAATTCAAATACCTTCAAAATGAATCCTTTCAAGGCATCTTCATCGGAGTTTTGAATTAAATTTAATCGCTCAGCCACTTGCAAAGGTGTTTCCTCTGTTTCGAATAAGGCAGGAAAGATGTTTTGTGAAGCCACGGAGCTAGAAACTTTTCCTTCTTCCACGAGGTGAATTAATTCAGCTATTCGCAATGGTTTCATGGGGAATTTGTCCATTTCAATTCCATACTCGTTTAGGTAGGATTTGATGTCTCCCATCAACCAGTTGGCAGCAGACTTGTAGTTTTTCGTATGTTCAAGAATGGACTCGTAATACAGAGCGATTCCTTTATTGTCGGTGATGTTGTATGCATCGTATTCTGATAATCCGTATTCCTTTGTATAGCGTTGAAACAAGGCGCGAGGCAATGCTGGCATCTCCTGTGCAACTGTTTCAATTTGTTCTTTGGTGATTGTAATTGGTGGAAGATCTGGTTCCGGGAAATAACGGTAATCATTTGCTGCTTCTTTTGAACGCATGGAAATCGTAATTCCTTTCAGTGCGTCAAAAGCCCTCGTTTCTTGTGATAAAGATCCTCCATTTTCCAAAACTTCAATCTGACGAAGAATTTCGAATTCAATCGCACGTTGCACGTTGCGAATGGAGTTCATGTTTTTTACTTCTACCTTCGTTCCAAATTCTGAGACACCTACAAGACGTACGGAAACATTCGCATCACAACGCAAGGATCCTTCCTCCATGTTTCCATCACAAATATCTAAGTATCGCACAAGTTTGCGCACTTCTGTCAGGTAATGGTAAGCTTCCATGGATGAACGCATGTCCGGTTCCGAAACGATTTCGAGTAGGGGAGTCCCGGCACGGTTTAAGTCCACCAGCGTATCGTAAACGTCAACGTCGTGAATGCTTTTACCTGCATCTTCTTCCATGTGAATACGTGTCAAACCAATGGTTTTCTCCGTTCCATCATCTGTTCGAATAACGATGTGTCCGCCAGTACAAATCGGCGTTGTATCTTGTGTAATTTGATATCCTTTAGGTAAATCTGGATAAAAATAATTTTTTCGTGCAAAATGCTGAGCTGGCGCAATGTGTGCGTCGCAAGCAAGACCTAATTTAATCGCGAACTCAATTGTTTTTTTGTTCATCACCGGTAAAGTACCCGGATGTCCAAGTGTTACCGCGCTGATGTTTGAATTTGGTGCGGAACCGTATTCATTAACGTCGTTTGAATACGCTTTGGTTTTGGTCAACATTTGTGCATGGACCTCGAGTCCAATGACTACCTCGTATTTATCGCGAATCGATGCTTCCATAATTTAGTTAAATACGGGAGATTAGTTCTTTCATGATTTGCGTCATTTTTGGCTCTTGGCGAGTTGCCACTTCAATCACGTCTTGAACACTCACCTTTTTGATTTTTCCTGGAACGCCAAGGTCTGTAATGATGGAAATCGCAAAGCATGGAATACTCATGTGTCGCGCAACAATGACTTCAGGAACGGTTGACATTCCAACTGCATCTGCACCAATTACACGTACATATTTGTATTCGGAGGGAGTTTCTAACGTTGGACCAGTGAGTCCGGCATAACATCCAACAGAAACCTTGATGGACAATTCTGCTGCAATTGTTTGTGCCATTTGAATCATGGATTCATCGTAAGGATCACTCATATCTGGGAAACGTGGTCCTAATTCGTCGATGTTTTTACCGATGAGCGGATTACCCGGAAACAAATTGATGTGATCATTCATGATCATGATTTCACCAACAGCGAAATCTGGATTGACACCTCCAGAGGCATTGCTCACAAAAAGTCGTTCAATTCCTAAAAGCTTCATGACACGAACGGGAAAAGTAACTTGTTGTAAGTTATATCCTTCGTAATAGTGAAAACGTCCTTGCATCGCTACAACGTTTTTTCCACCCAGACGACCGAAAATTAATTTTCCCGAATGACTTTCCACCGTTGAAACAGGGAAGTTTGGTATCGTTTCGTAAGGAATTTCATCAATAATTTCGATTTCCTTTACGAGTCCACCGAGTCCGGTTCCTAAAATAATTCCAATCGTTGGTTCAACATTTGTTTTGGCTTGAATAAAGGCCACTGTTTCTTTAATTGCTTCTAACATAATCTTTTATCATCGAATTAAACGCTTCTTCGTTCTCCATTTTAACACTCATGGGAAGAACATACCAAGGATAGGTTTGTCGATCAAGTTCGTTCAAAAGTCCTTCGATTTTTACGAGGTCTTTTTCAGTAGTGACAATGGCCATTTCCTTGCTTGCAAAGGTATCAAATTTTCTGTGAATTACTTGGATATCTGCATGTGTAAACGAGTGATGGTCACCAAATTTAAGTTCCTCTACTTGAAATCTTTCCATCAAATGGTTCTTTAATGATGTGGTGGAAGAGATTCCAGTTACCAATAAAATCGATTTCATTTCCTGAATTGGTTTTCCAACAGAACTAAAATCGGCATATTCTATTCGTGAGAAAAAGACTGGTTTTTGATAGATTTCATAACGTTTACGATGAGTCATCATGTCGTCTCCAGTTAGATTCGGACATTTTGTAATAATGATGATATCGGCACGTCCTGCACCTTCTTTTGATTCGCGTAAATTCCCAGAAGGCAAATGACAGTCATCTAAGAACTGATCAGCAAAGGGAGTTAAAAGTAGCTGAAGTCCGGGTTTTACGTGTCGATGTTGAAAGGCATCATCTAATAAAATGACAGCCTGCTCATTTCGATTTTTCATGAAAGGGATGGCCAATTTTCGCTGTTCACAAACGAAGACCTCTACGTTTTGCGAGAATTTCTGAAAATAGGATAAAGGCTCGTCCCCAACGGTACGAGCGTTATCTGCGGAAGTCACTTGCCTGTAACCCGAAGTTTTTCGACCGTAGCCTCGACTAAGGATCTGTACAGCATGGTCATTTTGAATGAGATTGGTCAAATAATGAACCATCGGTGTTTTACCGGATCCACCGACGGATAAGTTGCCAACAGAAATAGATTTACCTGGAATAGTTGTTGATTTCAGAATACCTACATCGAAGAGGATATTCCGTGTAGAAGTGATGAGCCAATATAAAATCGTAAAGGGTAGTAGTCCGATTTTTCTCATCCTCAAAGATACGTTTTATTGGTTGTGATAATCCGAAAAAGCTTGTTCGTCTCCAAAATAATAAATGCGAATTAAAGCTGTATCGTTTAAAAAGTCAATTTTACCAATCTCCACACGGTTGATAGATAAACCTGTTCGTTTTTCCAAATCTGCTTTCATTTCGTCGTATTTTTCTGGTGTAATCAAATCAATTCGCTCGTAGTTAATTGTTTTACGCGTTTCGTGTTTCATCAACCAGAGATTCTCTAATATGAATGTTAAAAGAACTACAGAAACATTGATAACCGCCACTTCAGAAACGCTCAATTCATTGGACGCAAGTGCATTTACTACACTTATTCCAATAATCATAAACAGGTAGGTCATCTCCTTGATTTCGATGGCGTCTGTGCGGTAACGAATGATGCCAAAAATCGCAAATAATCCCAATCCCATTCCTGTGTCAATGTCCATTTGCATCAATCCAAAACACAAGAAAAACGTAATTGTACCAATTAAATAGTAGGTGAACAAATAATCTTTTCGCTGGGTTTTTGGATAATACAAAAAGCGAATCAATATCGTTAGGAAAAGTAAGTTAATTCCCAAACGAACTAACAACACATAAAAGTCTTCACTAAACCAAGTTAAGGTAGAGGTAGATAAAGCAGCTTTTTTTAAGGGTAAGAGTAAAGAACTAAATAGGGTCATGGTTTATTTTTTTTAAATAAAGTAATTTTTTTTTGAAACGGTTGAATTTTAATTTTTCTTCACCGTAAATTTCTACCGAGCCCAAGCAGTATTTACTCAGTCTATATGGACGAATCTGGTGCTGTTTCATCAATTGGTAGAATGCGCTGTTGCGGTTTAACTCTTCTTGTTTTAATTCTGCAATGACGAGTTGTTTGAATGATTTTTTTACGCCATCTTTCTCAAAAACAATGTTGAAGTCGAACGTTAATCGCTCCTTCTCTGTTTTTGAGACCAACGTGATTCGTTGAAACGAATTCCACATGATAGGCACTAAGTTTTTATTTGCTTGAAGTTCATTTTGCACGAAAGCTAGATCACTTTCGGGCAGAACCTCATTAAATTGATCGATTGCAATGCGTTTTTTGTCTGTTCGGCCTTTTATTTTATGTTTGACTTCGAGAAAATAAAGATTTGATTCGACGTATTTACGAATGCGTACTTTAAAGCGATTGCCTTTTCCATTGTGATGATCCTTAAAAAAAGAGAAACGTTCGTCATCGAAATAAAGACTTTCATAATGAGGGACAGTCGTTTCTTCCACCTTTAAAACGTGATATTCATCAGCAAGCAATGGTAGAAGAGAATTTAATGCATTGACGGTAAACGCAAATTTGGTATCTACCCGATTCATCAATTTAACATGTTCCATTTCCTGCAAGGAAATAGGCTCAAAAGATTGAAGAAGTTCGTAGGTCGAATCCATATATGTTAAGTCAAAGTTAACAAAATTTGCTTTCCTTTACTATGGTCGAACCCTTAAAATGCGCTTTCCTTTTCGGACCTGATCAAAAGTTTTTCTTCTTTCACTACTTTTGTTCTATGAATAAAAAGATCCTACTATTGGGTTCTGGTGAACTCGGAAAAGAATTTGTCATCGCTTGCAAGCGTTATGGTCAACATGTGATTGCTGTCGATAGTTACATTGGCGCACCTGCCATGCAAGTAGCAGATGATTGCGAAGTCATCAACATGTTGGACGGCGCTGAACTTGATCGCATCGTAGCGAAGCATCAACCGGACCTCATTGTTCCGGAAATTGAAGCGATTCGAACAGAACGCTTTTATGCCTATGAAGAACAAGGAATTCAAGTGGTTCCAAGTGCGAAAGCGGCAAATTTCACGATGAATCGCAAAGCCATTCGGGATTTAGCAGCAAAGGACCTCGGCGTGAGAACTGCGACCTACCGTTATGCAACGAGCTACGAAGCGTTAGTTGCCGGTGTTGAAGTTTGTGGTATTCCGTGTGTCGTTAAACCCTTAATGTCTAGTTCTGGCAAAGGTCAATCGGTCATTAAATCGTTAGAGGACATCCAAAAAGCTTGGGACTATGCGATGGAAGGTTCTCGTGGTGATTTGAAGGAGGTGATCGTAGAAGGATTTATTGATTTTGACTACGAAATCACGCTTTTAACTGTAACGCAAAAAGAGGGACCAACTTTGTTCTGTCCGCCAATCGGTCACCGTCAAGAACGTGGCGATTACCAAGAAAGTTGGCAGCCAATGCCGATGCAGGCTGAACACCTTGCGGAAGCGCAAGAAATGGCAGCAAAAGTAACTTCCGCTCTCGGTGGAGCTGGGATTTGGGGAGTGGAGTTTTTCATCACAAAGGAAGGTGCATACTTCTCTGAATTATCTCCTCGTCCACACGATACGGGAATGGTAACCCTAGCTGGGACTCAAAACCTTTCCGAATTTGAACTACATGCGCGTGCCGTATTGGGATTGCCAATTCCGAAAATTGAAGCCAAGCATAACGGTGCAAGTGCGGTGGTGCTAGCTACAGAATCTTCGGACAAAACTCCTGAGTTTATTGGAGTGGAATCCGCACTTATGGAACAAAATACGGAAGTACGCATCTTCGGAAAACCAACGACACGTCCATATCGACGAATGGCTGTTACACTCGCTTTTGGTGAGGAATCTGTCCAAGAATTAGTCGAAAAAGCAAAGAAAAACGCTGCTAAAATCCAAGTAAAATGAAACATATACTGCTGATAATCCTTTATCTTCCATTGCTTTCCTTTGGAATGACCGTTTCCTATGAATTGAGAATGCCGAAGCCGCAAAATCACTATTACGAAGTTCAACTTAACATCAGCGGAAACGATGATGCTCAGGTGGAGGTGAAGATGCCGGTTTGGACACCAGGTTCATACCTCGTTCGTGAGTTTTCTAAGAATGTCAATTTGGTCAAAGCGTTTACGAAAGATGGAAAATCCCTTTCGGTGACGAAAAAATCGAAAAATGCATGGATCATCAACGCTGGAAAAGAAAAAGACATCCAAGTGAAATATGAAGTGTATTCCTTTGAAGTTTCTGTTCGAACGCCGTTTTTGGATTTAACGCATGGATTCGTCAGTGGAACTGGTGTATTTATGTACACGGAGAAATCTAAAAATCAAACGGGAAATGTTACCGTTTATCCGCATGAGTCGTTTAAACGTATTTCCACTTCGCTACCTGTTGATAATGGCTACAAAGGACCCGGACAACGTTTTCAATTCGAAAATTATGATCAATTGGTCGATTGTCCGATGGAAATTGGAAACCAAGAGATTTTCGAATTTACTGCAGCAGGTGTCAATCACACTGTTTCGATGTACGGAGATGCGAACTACAATGTCGAACAATTGAAGCGCGACATGGCGAAGATCGTCGAAGCAGAAACAGCTGTGATTGGAAAAAACCCAAATAAAATATATACGTTTATCGTGCACAATGTGGTTGATGGACAAGGCGGACTTGAACACATGAATTCAACGGTGTTGAGCGTCAACCGTTGGACCTACGCCGGAAAACAATACGTGGATTTCTTGAACTTGGTCGCACATGAATATTTCCATTTATGGAATGTGAAACGCATTCGTCCGGTGGAACTCGGTCCGTTTAATTACGACACAGAGAACTACACGAGTTTACTATGGGTGATGGAGGGATTCACCTCGTACTACGACGAATTAATTCTTCGTCGAACTGGATTTTACACAGAAGAGGAGTTTCTAGCGAAATTGCAATCTTCGATTAACTATGTGGAAGGAACACCAGGTTCTCGTGTCCAACCTGTTGCACATGCCAGTTTTGACGCTTGGGTGAAGGCTTATCGTCCAAATGAAAATAGTTCCAATACAACCATGACGTATTATTCACGTGGTTCGGTGTTGGCCTCTGTTATTGATGCGATGATTGTTGCTGACACGGACGGAAAAAAATGCTTGGATCATTTTTTACAGCAATTGTATACGACTTACTACGAAGGACTCAAACGTGGATTTAGCGAGGCGGAATTCAAGATGGAACTGGCGAAATTTGTGGGTAAAAACATGGATGAGTTTTTTGCAAAATACGTCGATGGAATAGAGATTATTCCGTACAAAGAATACTATGTTCCTGTTGGACTAAATGTTCAAGACGTTACAACGAACAATCCATCTTTTGGAGCGAGTGTGCGTGAAGAAGGTGGAAAAGTCATGGTGAAGTCCGTTCGCTTTGGTTCAAGTGCCGAAGAGGCTGGAATCAGTGTGGGTGATGAAATCATCGGTTGTAACGGTTATCGCGTAGATCAGTCTATGTTTGAAGGTTTAATGAGCGGAATGAGTAGTTTTGAGTCCTGTGACATACTTGTAGCAAGAGAGGAGCAATTGTTTTCTGTCAAAGCGATCATCAAACCATATAAAAAGCCACAATTTTTATTGACTAAATCTACATCGAATGAAAAACGCTTGCATTATTGGCTTCGTTAAACTACTGATTGTTTGTTCATCCTTTTCCTTTGGACAAGCGAAGTATAAGAACATTCAAATTCCAGCGGTAAGTGCGGGATACCAATTCAACGAATGTGAACCATCGATTGCGATTAATCCCAAAAAGACGAATGAAATCGCTGCGGGATCTGTTCTGCAAGGTTATCATTATTCGGTAGATGGTGGTTTGACATGGAAAAGTAAGAAGTTGGAAAGTCCATACGGTGTTTATGGTGACCCTGTGCTGATGTTCGACCAACTTGGACGCTTGTATTATTTCCATTTAACGGATTATAAAAAAGGAACGCACTTGGATCGTATTTTGTGTCAAACATCCGAGACGATTTCAGGAAAATTTACTTCTGGGACCTTTCCAGCACCGAACGGAACGAAAGTTCAAGACAAACATTGGGTGGTAATAGATCCGAAAACGAATGTCCTTTACATGACTTGGACGCAGTTCGATGCGTATGATTCTGCGGATCCCAAAGATACGTCCATCATTGTCTTTTCAAAGTCGCTCGACCGCGGAAAATCATGGACAAGTCCAAAGCGCATTTCCAAATTTGGAGGCGATTGTTTAGATGGCGATAATACGGTGGAAGGCGCTGTTCCAGCCTTAGGTCCAAATGGTGAAATTTATGTAACATGGACGGGTCTGAAGGGACTTATGTTTCAAAAATCGACAGATGGTGGAGTTACTTGGTTGGCTGAGGAAAAACATTTGGCGAAGCAAGTTGGCGGTTGGGACCTTGATATCCCAGGGTTTTACCGTGCGAATGGACTCCCATTTTTAATGTCAGATATGAGCAATGGTCCAAATCGTGGAACCTTGTATTTAAACTGGTGTGATCAACGAAATGGGGCAGATAATACCGATGTATGGTTATTGAAATCAACAGATGGTGGAAATACTTGGACCGAACCCATTAAAGTCAACCAAGATCAAACCAAAACACATCAGTTTTTAACGACAATGAGCATTGATCAATCTAATGGGAACTTACATTTTGTCTATTACGACAGACGAAAATACAAGGATAAGTCCACGGATGTGATTTGGGCAAGCAGTGCAGACGGTGGAAAAACCTTCAAAGAAGAAACCATTTCTCAAAAGCCATTTACGCCAAACAGTAAAGTGTTCTTTGGCGATTATTTGGGCATTGCATCCGTCAATGGACATATTCGTCCAATTTGGCCGCGAATGGATGAAGGAAAAATCACTCTCTGGACAGCGATTATTGATTCAAGTAACTAATGTCAAATCAAATGAGCATTGCCATTCACGATTCTTGGAAAAATGTACTGGAGAAGGAATTCGATCAAGCGTATTTTCAGCAAGTAACGGAACGTGTTCGACAGGCATATATCGATCAAAAGGGAAGCATTTTCCCAAAGGGATCTCAGATTTTCCGTGCTTTCGATTTGTGTCCGTTTGATCAATTAAAAGTGGTGATTCTCGGACAAGATCCGTATCCCACGCGTGGACATGCCCACGGCTTGTGTTTTTCTGTGGAACCGGATGTACGTCCTTTTCCAAAGAGTTTGTTGAACATTTTCAAGGAAATACAAGGGGATTTAGGCATTCCCATGCCCGAAAACGGAAATCTCGCTCGCTGGGCAGAACAAGGAGTACTTTTATTGAATTCGTCATTAACAGTCGAAGAGGGGAAGCCCGATTCACATAAAGGATTTGGATGGGAGAAGTTTACAGATGCAGTGATACAAACCATTAATGCCGAGAAAACAGGAATCGTATTTATCCTCTGGGGAGCCAAGGCGATTTCAAAAGAAGCGTTCATCGACCATTCTAAACATTTGATATTGAAGTCGGTGCATCCATCGCCACTTTCTGCACATCGAGGATTTTTCGGTTGTAAGCATTTCAGCAAAACCAATGAATTCTTAAGGATGATGGAACAAACGGAAATTCAATGGTAAATCCCTAACTTTGCAGGCAATGAAACTACAGAACGATTTATTTTTAAGAGCAGCGCGCGGAGAGCAAATCGAGCGTTATCCCGTTTGGTTAATGCGTCAAGCTGGAAGGATTTTACCTGAATACAGAGCTGTTAGAGCAAAGCTTTCCGGATTCAAAGAATTGGTGGAAACACCGGAGTTTGCATCCGAAGTAACGATTCAACCGGTAGACTTATTGGGTGTTGATGCCGCGATCATTTTCTCGGATATTTTAGTGGTTCCAGAAGCAATGGGACTTACTTACGAGATGATTGAGCAAAAAGGACCTTGGTTTGAAAAAACCATCCGTTCACGTGAGCAATTATCGTTTATCGATCGAAACATTGATGTACAAGATCGTTTGTCTTATGTGATGGAAGCGATTCGTATCACGAAACGCGATTTAGCAGGACGCGTTCCACTCATTGGATTTGCAGGTGCACCTTGGACCATCTTATGTTACATGGTAGAAGGAAAAGGATCGAAAACTTTTTCGGAGTCACGCAAAATGCTCTACACGCAACCGGATCTTGCACATGAGTTATTACAGGAAATAACCAATGTGACCATCGCTTATTTGAAAGCGCAAATCGAAGCGGGAGCAGATGCTCTTCAATTGTTCGATTCATGGGCCGGAATTTTAGGCGATGATCAATACGAAGAATTTGGAATTAAGTATATTCGTCAAATTACAGAGGCCATTACGTCGGTTCCTTTTACGGTATTCTCAAAAGGAGCGATCAATAGCTTACCAAGTTTAGCTACGCTATCGTGCACAACGATTGGATTGGATTGGAACATGTCTGTGGACGTGGCACGAAGTTTGGTTCAGGAAACAAAGACATTACAAGGTAATTTAGATCCATGTGTGTTGTATGGCTCGAACGATTTAATTGAGATTGAAACAAGAAAATTGTTAAAATCATTTAAAAGTCAAAGACATATTGTAAATTTGGGTCACGGGGTATA
>JBEDCT010000233.1:0-3382 GCA_041176665.1 Bacteroidota bacterium
ACATCGACATTTTCTCACGGCTTTGGTTGCGTGATCCGCCCCATGATTTTGCTGCATCGGTGGAGAATCCGCTTGACATCGCTTCGATGACATCTTGTTTGGTGATGCGTCCATCTTTACCGCTTGCTTTCACTTGATTGGTAGAAACATTGTTCTCTTTCATCAATTTTGAAGCTGCAGGAGAAGCTGATCCAGCTGCATAGGAATCCGTTTTAATTGGATCTGGATTCGGAGCTGCTGCTGTTTTCTCCTCTTTTACTGGCGCTGCTGCCGGAGTTACTTCTGCTGGTTTTGTCGCTGCTACTGATGCGTTTCCTGCAGGTTTCGCTGCTGATGTATCAATTAAACACACTACTTGTCCAACTTTAACCACGTCGCCTTCCGCTGCTTTCAGCGTAATGATTCCGCTTTCTTCTGCTGGAAGTTCGAGCGTTGCTTTGTCAGAATCAACCTCTGCAATTGCTTGGTCTTTTTCTACATAATCACCGTCTGCAACCAACCATGTTGCGATTTCTACTTCTGAGATTGACTCGCCCGGACTCGGGACTTTCATTTCTAGCATAGCCATAATTTCTTTTTTTAGCTCGTGTTATTTTGCGTAAGCAAAGATGTCGTTAAACAACTTCGCTAATCTAATTTCGTGTAATTTTTTTGATCCTTCCGCAGAAGCTGCAGAGGCAGAACGACAAATTCCTTGAATTGGTAAGTGTCTCATGCTCATCGCGATGTGTGTCCATGCGCCCATGTTTGCAGGTTCTTCTTGTGCCCATAAGATGTTCTTCGCTTTGTATTTTGCGAGTACGGCATCAATTTGAATTTGTGGCAATGGATATAATTGCTCCACACGTACAAATGCCATGTTTTTCACACCTAGTTCTTCTGCTTTTACCTTCATTTCGTAGTAGAATTTCCCACTACAAAGTACGACTGTATCCACTGACTTTGCGTTAGCGCTTGGATCGTCTAGTACTTCTTGGAACGAACCACTTGCCAATTCTGCAAGGGAAGAAGTTGCGGCAGGATAACGTAGTAACATTTTAGGTGAGAAAACAACCAACGGTTTTCTGAAATCTCTTTTCATTTGTCTGCGCAACAAATGGAAATGATTCGCAGGTGTGGATGTGTTGACGATTTGCATATTCAAGTCCGCACATTGCTGTAAGAAACGCTCCATTCTTCCGGAAGAGTGTTCTGCACCTTGTCCTTCGTATCCATGTGGCAACAACATCACTAATCCACTTTGCGTTGCCCATTTATCTTCTCCAGCAGATATAAACTGGTCGATCATGATTTGTGCACCATTGAAGAAATCCCCAAATTGCGCTTCCCAAATGGTTAAGGAGTTTGGAGTAGCCAAAGAATAACCATATTCGAAGCCAAGTACACCGTATTCGGACAACAGGGAGTTGTAAATCGAGAAATTCGCTTGTTTTTCAGAAAGCAAATTCAAGGTTTCGATTTCCTCTTCGGTGTCCTCCGTTTTTACGACTGCGTGACGGTGTGAGAATGTCCCACGTTCTACGTCTTGTCCAGAAATTCGAACTGGATGTCCTTCGGTCAATAAAGTCGCATACGCCAACATTTCAGCAGATCCCCAATCTAATTTATCCTCTTTGAAGGCATTTAAGCGGTCTTCAAATATTTTCGAAATTTTTCGGAAGTATTTTTTTCCGTCTGGAAGCGTGGACAATTTGATTCCTAGTTCCAGTAGTTTCTTTTTATCTAAACCTGTTTTAGGCGATGCATCAAAGTCTTTTTGTGTTCCGTGGCGGAATTTTTCCCACGTTAAACTCAAGAAATCGTAAACGAGTGCTTTTTCATTTTTACGAGATGCAGTAAACTCATCCTCTAAAAATTGCTGGTATTCTTCTTCAATAATCTTTGCTTCGTCCTTTGATAAGATTGCTTCTCTTTCGAGTTGCTCCAAATAAATATCTTTCGGATTTGGATGTTTAGCAATGATGTTATATAACTTCGGTTGCGTGAATTTTGGCTCGTCTCCTTCGTTATGTCCGTATTTGCGGTAGCAAAGCAAATCAATAAAAATATCACGGTGGAATTGTTGTCTGTATTCCATGGCGATTTCGATGGTTTGAACAACCGCTTCAATGTCGTCACCATTTACGTGGAATACTGGACATAAAGTTGTTTTCGCTACGTCCGTACAGTAGGTCGATGAACGAGCATCCAAATAGTTTGTGGTAAATCCAACTTGGTTGTTTACGACAATATGAATGGTTCCACCTGCGCGGTAACCGTCCAGTTGCGCCATTTGAATGGTTTCGTAAACGATTCCTTGTCCGGCAACTGCAGCATCTCCGTGAATCAATACGGGACACACTTTGTTTTCGTCGTGGAATATTTGGTCGATTTTGGCACGAGAAATTCCTTCAACAACTGTGCTCATTGCTTCTAAGTGAGAAGGATTAGGGGCTAAGGTAATGCCCACTTCTTTCTCCCCATTTATTTTAACGAGGGAAGAAAATCCTTGGTGGTATTTTACATCGCCGTCGAAGTATCCTTCAAAGTCAAATTGTTTCCCTTCGAATTCGGAGAAGATGTCACGTGGACGTTTCTCGAAAATGTTGGTCAAGGTATTTAAGCGTCCGCGGTGAGCCATTCCCATCACGAAGTATTCTACACCAAGGCTTGACCCCTTTTGAACGAGTGTATCTAAAGCAGGAATCAAGGCTTCACCACCTTCGATGGAGAAACGTTTTTGTCCAACGAATTTTTTTCCTAAAAACGCTTCAAATCCAGATGCTTCATTGAGTTTCTTGAAGATTTGAATCTTGCGGTTTTTGTCAAAAGATGGACGATTATTAAGTTCTATTTTATTTCGGAACCAATCGATGCGGTCTGGATCGCGCATGTAGATGTATTCGATTCCGATGGACTGACAGTAGGTCAATTCCAAATGAGCAATGATGTCGCTTAATGTCGCTGCACCAATGCCAATTTCTTCACCGGCCTGAAAAACAACAGTTAAGTCAGCATCTGTTAATCCGAAGTTCGAAATTTCCAATGTCGGAGCGTATTGTCTGCGCTCGCGAACTGGATTGGTTTTCGTGAAGAGGTGTCCTCGCGTTCGGTAACCATTGATGAGGTTTAAAACTTTGAATTCTTTGACGTAATTCTCTGGAATGACTCCTTTATCCTCAAAATTTGTTTGAGCAAATTCGAATCCTTCAAAAAACTTACTCCAACTGCTATCTACATTCTCTGGGTTCTGACGATATTGTTCGTACAGGTAGTCGATGGCATTAACATCGGCATTCCCCACATATGAAATCTTATCCATTCGCTTCAATCCTTTTATTTCCCGACAAAGTTAGGAATTTGAGTTTAAAATGAAGGAAATGTTAAGCCTAGATTAAGTGGC
>JBEDCT010000234.1:0-5365 GCA_041176665.1 Bacteroidota bacterium
AATTATATGTCAACATTTGTAGGAAAACAATTTCCAGACGTAACTGTCAAAGCAATCGATGAAATGGGTGATGCATTTCAAATTAATGTCCTTCAACAAGCAATCGACAACAAGAAGAAAGTTGTTTTATTTTGGTATCCAAAAGATTTCACGTTTGTTTGTCCTACGGAGATTCATGCGTTTCAAGAGGCTTCTGCTGAATTCGCTAAAAGAAATACCATCGTAATCGGTGCTTCTTGTGATACAGCTGAGGTACATTTCGCGTGGTTAAACACAGCAAAAGATAACGGTGGAATCGAAGGAGTGAAATTTCCAATTATCGCAGATTCAACGCGTAACTTGGCAATGGAGTTAGGTATCTTGGATTACGATATGTTCGATGAAGATTCAATTGGTGACAACGTACCTTACCGTGCAACATACTTGTTAGACGAAACAGGAATGGTATTTCACGAGTCTATCAATCATTTCCCTGTTGGACGTAACGTTCAAGAGTACATTCGTTTGATCGATGCATTCACACACGTTCAACAACACGGTGAAGTTTGTCCAGCAAACTGGGAAGAAGGAAAAGATGCAATGAATGCTACACGCAACGGAGTTGCAGATTACTTAAGCAAACACTAATCCATCATGTTTACTGAATTAACGGAAGATCATTTGGATCAGCTTTTGGCAAACAATCCAAAAGTAATGGTACAATATGGCGCAACGTGGTGCGGGAATTGTAAAATTACCAAGCCGAAATTCAAACGCATGGCTGAAGAGAATGAAGGTATCGAGTTTTACTACATCGATGCAGAAAAACTTCCAAATTCTCGACAATTTGCGAATGTAAGTAACCTGCCAACTTTTGCTGGATTCGTAAATGGATCCTTAGTGAAAGAAGCACAAGGTAATAAAATAGAAACCATTCAAGAAGTATTAAATGCGGTTACCAGTCATTAAACACATCGTCGAATTCATTGAAAATAATGATGAAGACTATGTCATTGAAACCATGGAAACACTCGAGAATTTAATTGAGGCTCCAGGAATCAAGGACGAAGAATTAGATGTAATCGGCGAATTATTGTCGAATTATTCTGGCGCATTAGAGGTGCACAAAGACATTCAAACGGGAACAGCCAAAAGAGATGCATTGAATGCATTTATGAAGCGTGTGACTGGTTCGATTGACTAAACTTGAATCAAGGTATG
Source organism: Bacteroidota bacterium (assembly GCA_041176665.1). GTDB lineage: Bacteria > Bacteroidota > Bacteroidia > Flavobacteriales_D > Crocinitomicaceae > UBA952. The sequence continues at coordinate 1,201 of JBEDCT010000234.1, forward strand.
TAAAAGCCAACGAATTTCGTTGGCTTTTTTTGTTTACAAGGGAAGGAATGACCCCAATGCTTTGCTTTCGCAGATGTTCTTCTTATCTTTGCTTCATGTCAGATTTACTATCGAAATTAGAAGCGATTCACTACCGTTTCGTAGAAGTGGGAACCATGATCACCGATCCGGATATCATTTCAGATATGGAACGTTACGTGAAACTCAATAAAGAATACCGTGATTTAGAATCGTTGGACGAAATGTACAAAACGTACAAAAATGTCCTGGAGAATTTAAGCAGCTCAAAAGCCATGCTGGAGGTGGAAACAGACCCCGAAATGCGCGAAATGGCGAAGATGGAAATCGATGAACTGGAAACTTCACGTCCAATTATGGAGGAAGAAATCAAAATGATGTTGATTCCAAAGGACCCTGAAGATGATAAAAATGCCATCATTGAACTTCGAGCTGGGACAGGTGGTGATGAGGCGTGTATTTTCGTCGAAGATATTTTCCGCATGTACACGATGTATTTCAAAGAAATGGGATGGCAGTATGATGTAATCAACTCATCAGAAGGTACCGTGAAAGGATACAAAGAGATTTCCATCGATGTAGCTGGTGCTGGAATTTATGGAATGCTCAAATTTGAGTCTGGCGTTCACCGTGTTCAACGCGTTCCGGAAACAGAATCTCAAGGACGAGTGCACACATCAGCGATTACTGTTGCGGTTTTACCAGAGGCAGAAGAGGTGGACTTTAACTTGGACATGAACGATGTTCGCAAGGACACTTTCCGTGCATCTGGAGCGGGTGGACAGCACATTAACAAAACAGAATCCGCGATTCGATTGACTCACCTTCCAACATTAACCGTTGTTGAATGTCAAGATGGACGATCCCAACATAAAAACTTGGAAAAAGCGATATCAGTACTACGTTCACGTTTGTATCAAGCAGAGTTAGACCGTGTTCACAATGAGCGTGCAGCGCAACGTAAGACACTCGTTTCTACAGGAGATCGTTCTGCTAAAATCCGTACGTATAATTATCCACAAGGTAGAATTACGGATCACCGCATCAATAAAACCATGTATAACCTGAGTTCGTTCATGAATGGTGATGTACAAGAAATGATTGACGCCTTGAAAATGGCCGAAAACGCAGAGAAATTAAAAGGAGAAACGCTATGACAAAACAAGAATTAATTCAACAAATTCGATTGAAGGAGTCCTTTTTATGTGTTGGTTTGGATCCAGATATGAGTAAAATTCCAGCACATTTGTTGGAAATGGACGATCCAATTTTCGAGTTTAACAAAGCGATTATCGATGCGACCCATCCATATGCGGTGGCTTTCAAACCAAATACTGCTTTCTTCGAGTGCCATGGCTCTAAAGGTTGGGATTCCCTGGAGAAAACGATTAATTACATTCCCAAAGAATGCATGATTATCGCGGATGCCAAACGAGGTGATATCGGAAATACATCGACCTATTACGCGAAAACATTTTTCGAAACGCTTAAAGCCGATGCGGTAACCGTTGCTCCGTACATGGGATCAGACAGTGTCTTGCCGTTTACGAAATTCGAAGGAAAATGGGTCGTTTTATTGGCCTTGACGTCAAATGAAGGAGCAAAGGACTTTCAATTAAAATCTGGTCAAGACGGATTCTTATTTGAAAACGTTTTAAAAACGTCTATGCAATGGGCAAGTTCCGAGAAAATGATGTTTGTGGTTGGTGCTACGAGAGCCGAAGATATTGCGGAAGTGAGAAAATTGGCTCCGGATTATTTCTTTTTAGTTCCCGGTGTAGGTGCACAAGGAGGAAGCTTAGAGGATGTAGTAAAATATGGTGCAAATGAGAAATGTGGACTATTAGTCAATTCTTCCCGTGGAATAATTTACGCCTCTTCTGGTTTGGATTTTGCAAGTGCTGCAAAAAAAGAAGCGCTGAAAATGCAAAACCAAATGGCGGTGCATGTTCAGCGCTGGAACTTTTAAGATAAGCGAATTATTTAGACGCTAAATCTGAATTTTCTGTTTGTTGGATACTTCCGTACGCATCGCAGCTAGCTGTTCGTCCAGCTCCACAAGAAGCTAAAATTACTGATACTACCGCTGCACAGATTAATAGAGTGAATTTCGTTTTCATTGTTGTTTGTTTTGTTGTTTGTGGATTCTCTAACGAATCACATTTTATAAAGTTACAATTTTTTCAAAAAAGAGGAGTTATATCCTCATAAGTTTCGATTTTTACCTTGTGAAAAAACCACTCTTTTTAATACTCACTCTTGTGTTTTTGTCCTTTTTCAGCTATGGACAAAAAAAAATGGTCTTTTTTCAAAAAAATGGACTTGGGTTTCCATCTTCTGTTTCAAAGTATATGGAATCTCAATCGACCAATGAGGTGCTTAAATCTGTTCAACTGATCCGAAATCAATGCATGGAGAAAGGCTATTTTTTGTGCACTATTGAATTGAGTCAAACTTCGGATGTCTGTGATTCTTTTCAGGTCACATTAGGAGATCAATACGCTGGTCTGCATTTGCAGTTGAATGATAGTACAGAAAAAATACTTCAAAGTATCTATTCTTCACAGCGAAGCATTCGGAAGGAAACGCAAGCAATGAGTCCAGCTCAATACCTTCGGTTTATGAACCAAGTATTGAATTTCCACTTAGAACGTGGTTTTCCCTTTTGTCGGGTATACTTAAAACATGTAGAGACGAGAACGGATGTTATCGAAGCAGAACTTGTTGTGGACCGAGGTCCATATTATGTTTGGACGGAAATTCATTTAAAAAATGAACTTCCAGTTTCAACGAATACGTTGCAAAGCATTATAGGGATTCGAATAAATGATGAATACAATGAAGCGCTCTTTAATGCCATCGAACAGCGCGTCATACAAACAGGAATCTTTGCCCTGAAGAAAAAAAGCGAAGTTCTTTTCACGAACAAGGGCGCTGAACTTTTTGTGTATCTGGAGCGAGTGAAAGCAAGTTCCGCACAGGGAATCGTTGGATTTCAACCAAATCCATTGACCAATGCACCGACTTTCACAGGCGACATGCAGCTTAAATTGATTAATTCAGTGAAACACAACGAATCGTTCCAATTTGCATGGAAAAGTATTCAACCGAGAACCCAAGCCATACAAAGTAGTTTAATTGTTCCTTATTTATTTAAATCGCCTTTTGGAATCACCGGGGATTTTCAATTATACAAACGGGATTCTAGTTTTTTGGATGTCAAGTCTTCCTTAGGAATTCAGTTTCAGTTTCAAAATGGATGGAAACTACGGGCAAATTATTATTTTGTTAACTCCTCAGTGATCTCAGAAACCAATGCCAATCCCTTTTTTAGTAAATTGGCCAATCTAAAAACGAATAGTTACGGATTAGTCCTCTTTCAGCGAAAATTAGATTACATTCCCAATCCAAGAAAAGGGTTTTCCGTTTTCATTGAAGGTCAACTTGGTGAACGGAAAATAGAACAAAGCACAGAGTCGATTTGGAAATCTCAAGCAACGATTTCTTATTTTCTACCCTTGGCGGGAAGGATGACATTTCTCACACATTTGGAAGTAGAAACGTATCACGCCCCAAGTATCTATCAAAATGAACTCTATCGTTTTGGTGGGACAAATTCTTTACGTGGATTTAATGAGGAAAGTATTTTCGCTACCACAAAAGCGGTTTTGACTTTCGAATACCGTTTTTTATTAGACCGAAATTCTGCTGTTTTCGCTTTTTTTAATCAGGGATTTTATGAAAACACTTCCGTGAATTATGTGAAAGATCAGCCATATGGATTTGGATTTGGTATTTCCGCTGGAACGAACTTGGGTATTTTTCGTCTAGCATATGCTTTGGGGTCAGAATTCAATAATCCCATTCAATTGAATTCGGGTAAAATACACATTGGATACATTTCTTATTTTTGATACATGAAACTTATTTTTGCTAGTCACAACGCTCACAAAGCATCAGAAATCCAGAGTATTCTTCCCTCATGGATTGAAATCACCACACTTTCGGAGCTGAATTATATGGATGAAATTCCAGAAAATGAAGCGACAATCGAAGGAAACTCTCAATTTAAAGCGAGTTTTGTTCACCAGAAATTTGAACAAAATTGCTTTGCAGATGACACAGGATTGGAGATTTTCGCTCTAGA
>JBEDCT010000235.1:0-7225 GCA_041176665.1 Bacteroidota bacterium
GAAAGAGCCTTTGAGGTCCTTTTAAAACGCTACAAAAATCAAGTGTATAAATTTATTTACTTGAAAGTGAAAGATGTAGATTTAGCAAATGATATTTTTCAAGAATCATTTATTAAAGTCGTTCAAAACATCAAAGCGGGTAAATACAATGAGGAAGGTAAATTTCTTCCATGGGCAACTCGTATCGCACAAAACTTAGTCATTGATTACTACCGTAAGCATGGGAAGGTTCGTATTTTTTCTGAGCGAAATGCGTTTAATGAGGACTTTGGTATTTTCCAACGCATTGCCTGTGAGGATAAAAATTACCTTCAAAAAAAATCAACGGAAGAACTAGAAGAGCAATTAGTTGATTTATTAAATCACCTTCCAAAAGTACAACGTGAAATCGTTGAATTGCGCATATTTCACGACCTGTCCTTCAAAGAAATCGCTGAATCCGAAAAGATTAGCATCAATACTGCTCTTGGACGCATGCGTTATGCCTTGATCAATCTGCGTAAACTGTTGGAAGAAAATGAAATAGTTACTCATTTTGCTTAGTTGAGTTTGAATTCTTTTTCGAGTATCAACCGGACTTTTCATCCTATTTTGGCTATCTTTGCTTCTTAAAATTACTGGATTGCTATGTTTGAAAATTTAACAGATAAGTTTGATCGCGCGTTTAAAGTCCTAAAGGGACAAGGACAAATTACAGAAATTAATGTTGCAGAAACCCTTAAGGAAGTTCGTCGTGCATTGTTAGATGCCGATGTTAACTTTAATACGGCGAAACAATTCACGAATACGGTAAAAGAAAAAGCACTCGGACGCGATGTATTAAACGCGGTTTCTCCCGGTCAGTTAATGATTAAAATCTGCCACGAAGAATTGGTGGAATTAATGGGTGGAAATGAATCAGAAATCAATCTGAAAGGTAATCCATCTGTTATCTTGATGTCCGGTTTACAGGGTTCAGGAAAAACAACGTTTTCTGGAAAGCTAGGATCATACCTCAAAAATAAAAAAGGAAAAAATGTACTTCTAGTCGCTTGTGACGTGTACCGTCCTGCAGCCATTGATCAATTACATGTCCTTGGAGAGCAATTAGGCATTGACGTTTATTCCAATCGTGAAGAGAAGAATCCAGTTGCGATTTCTACGGCTGCGATTCAATACGCGAAAAGCAAGTCGTTTAATGTGGTGATCATCGATACGGCGGGACGCTTAGCGGTGGACGAGCAGATGATGAATGAAATTGCACAAGTCAAAGAAGCGGTTCAACCAAACGAAACCTTGTTTGTGGTTGATTCCATGACTGGTCAAGATGCTGTAAACACAGCGAAAGCATTTAATGACCGAATTAACTTCGATGGAGTTGTTTTAACAAAATTAGATGGTGATACACGTGGTGGAGCAGCATTGTCGATTAAAGAAATAGTCAATAAACCAATTAAGTTTGTTGGAACGGGTGAGAAAATGGATGCCTTAGACATCTTTTATCCATCGCGTATGGCAGATCGCATACTTGGTATGGGGGATGTGGTTTCCTTGGTAGAACGTGCGCAAGAGCAATTCGACGAAGAGGAAGCAAGAAAATTGCAGAAGAAAATCATGAAGGATCAGTTCGACTTCAATGATTTCTTGGCGCAATTGCAACAAATTAAAAAAATGGGGAATGTCAAGGACCTCATGGGAATGATTCCCGGAATGGGAAAAGCCATGAAGGATGTGGATGTTCCAGACGACGCATTTAAAGGTGTTGAGGCGATTATCTTGTCCATGACACCAAAAGAAAGAGCGAATCCTTCCTTACTGAATAATCCAAGAAAAGCACGCATCGCGAAAGGAAGTGGAACGACGTTACAGGATGTCAATAAACTCATGAAACAGTTTGAGGATATGCGAAAAATGATGAAAATGATGAGCAATCCGCGCAACATGATGGGTATGATGAACAAAATGAAAGGCATGGGCGGAATGCCTGGAATGTAAAATGGAGGAATTTGATTTATACCCACAAAAACCGTTGATTGAGAAAGTTAAAATCGAGAGCAACTGGGGATTGACATTTTTTTCATTGGTGCTGTTTGTTGGCACATTTCTTTTTCTTTTCAAGGATCAAATCCGTTTCGTCTTATTTTTGATTTTGGTCTTGTTTATCCATGAAATGGGACATTTTCTGTTCATGAAGCTGTTCAAATACGAGAATGTCCGCATGCTTTTCATTCCATTGATGGGCGCTTTTGTTCAAGGGAGCAAGGAAAAATACTCGCAAAGAGAAAGTTTTTTTGTCATCTCTGCCGGACCTTTTCCCGGAATTTGGATTGGTTCCGCCTTGCTCGTGTTTGCTTCCATATACCAGCAAGAATGGATGTTAGAATTGAGTTTTTTATTCTTGTTCTTGAATGTCATCAACCTTTTTCCAATTGATCCTTTGGATGGTGGACAATTGTTTAAGTTGTACGTGAACAAGAAACGCGATTTATTTCTGATGTTATTCGCTTTGTTTTCATCGATGTTGATGATTTTTGTCGGTTGGATGATTGATAGCTACATCATTTTAGCATTTGGATTTTTAATGGGATTTAAAGTGCGTAGTTTCCAGCGCAATCATCATTTGAGAAAGATTTTGGACGAAAAACAAATTTCTTACGAAACCACCTATGATGAATTAAGTAATGAGGATTACGCCAAAATAAAAGAAGTGCTCATTGACGAAACTCCAGCTTTAAAGAAGTATTTAGACCTTTCAGAAGAAAATAACGAGGAATTTATGGCTTCACACGTTAATTCAGCCCTTTTAGCTCCGGTTTTGAAAGATGCAGGAATGGGTTTGAAAGTGACAATTGTTTGTCTTTGGTTACTTTCCTTGAGTTTCCCCGTCTATTTACTAGCAAGCGATGTATTGGATTTTAGTTGGTACTTTGAAAAACTCTAATGATGTCATTGAAAAAACGGCTATTTGGTTTCATACTATTCACTTCTTTCTCGTTGATGAGTCAATGTGAGCAGGTCTTTGTTTCAGGTAGAGTTATCGATACGATGAACCGAGATATGTTCTATAATTTAATGGTCATCAATAAGTCAACTGGACGCGGTGTTTTTGGTCAACCAAATGGATTTTTTTCGGTGTATGTTCGTCCGGGAGATAAAATAGCCTTATCTACCAAAGGTTATCCTGTTTATGAATTTATCGCCAAAGCAGATGATGACTGTCAAAACCATATCTACGCCATTATTGAACGTATTCCACAGGAAATTGAACAAGTGGTTGTACGTCCATTGAAATCATTGGAACAAATCAAGGAAGAGCGTCAAGCGCTTTCGCAAAGGGAAACACGTTTAGTTTCTGGGATAAATGTACTCGAAAGTCCAATTACCGCGTTATATCAAGCCTTTTCAAAGAAAGAACAGAGCAAACGATGGATTGCCGAACAGCAATATAAAGATGATCAACGTCGCATCGTGAAAGAATTACTTCGTCTATATGTAGCATTTGATATCATCGATCTTCCAGAGCCAATCTTTGATGATTTTATTACTTTCTTAAATATCGATGAGAACTTCATCAAGACGGCATCAGAAATGGAATTGGTCTTGTTTATCAAAGATAAATACGATCACTTTAAGTCCGTGCAACGACCTTAATTATTGAAGTCGTTTAGTCGGTTCCCAAATACTTGATTTAATCCCACCTAGGAACTTAAAAAAACCAAGGAACAAAGCAATGTTCATGGAAGTGAAATGTAAAATGTAGCGCAACCATTTGAAGTGCACGCCAATTTTTTTTCCGAGATAATCAGGTATATATAGTCCTAATGGGAGGATGAACAATGCATTCACAATGGAGTAAACGAGGTGTTCTCGACTCAAAAAGCTCGATGCGATGACGATGAACAGCATGAAAAAGGGCAAGATCCATCGAAGAAATTTGTGAGAGAAAAAGGCATAAGAAATTCCATCAAACCTGAATAACATGGGCCAAAATCGACTGAGGTTTTGAAAGTTACCTGCAGATATGCGAATCTTTCGTTTGAATTCAATCCACGATTCGTTAGACACATCTTCAAAAACCAAGGCATTTTGTTCGTTTATACAGTGATATCCTTGCTGAAGGATGATCATGTTCAGATAGAAATCGTCCACCAGAAAATGTGTAGGAATCGGTTTAAAACATTCCTTTCGAAACGCAAAACAACCACCAAACGGACCCATCATGGCTCCCCAGATTTTTCCTTCGGCAAATTTCGTTTGCACTTCGTTGGAAATGTATCCATTTTCCGCCTGTGAAATGCCCGTTTCTTTAATCCCAAAATGCTCCATGCGGCTATCCACAAGTCCTATTTTTGGGTTTTTAAAGTGCTTCACTAATTCACTTAAGGTGTTGGAGTCAAACAGGACATTTGCATCCGTCATGACAATGATTTCATGTGATGCCTCTTTCACTAATTTGTTGACAATATTTATTTTTCCTTGTCTTTCCGAAAAATCAAAGAGTTTCATGTTTGGAAACTTATCTTGATAGGAATTAATGATAGCACACGTTTGATCTTGGCAATTGTCAGCGCCAATTAATAATTCAATGCGATCAAAGGGAAATTTTGTTTGCAATAAGGTCTCCAGTTTTTGACCGATCACTTTTTCTTCGTTGTGAGCAGGAATGATGATGGTAATCGGTGGAAGTTCATCCAAGTAAATGAGTTGGTTTGTTTTTCGGTAACGAGAAAAGTACTGAAGCAATTTAGGATAAATCACATAGCTGTGAAGAATTAAACCGATACCTAGCCATAAAATGATTTCAATGAATACCATGTATAATGAATGCTTGTGGTACAATATTAAACATTATTTACTGATTGGTTTTAAAAATCAATGGGATGCTTTCAATTGTTCTTCAAGTATTTCATAAACGAAATCCGACGAGAAATTTTCTTGAATAAATTGTTTTCCCAGTTCGCCCCTTACCGTGCATTTTTCTTTGTTATTCAATAAGGATAGAATGTCAGAGATGAACGTATCCTTGTTTTTATGCACGGGAATGATGGATTCTACCGAAAGTCCTTCAGCAGCCTTTGTTGTCAGTACACACGGAGCTCCAATACTCATGGCCTCGAGTATTTTCATTTTTATTCCAGATCCTGACTGAAGTCCGGCGACAAAAAGTCCGTGTTCCGCCATAAATTGAAGTGGATCCGCCACGAATCCGTGAATGACCACATTTTTTCTTTTGTAATCTGAAAGTATTTCGATGCTTTTTCTCCCGGCCACATGAAATTCAAGGCCAGGATTTTCCTGCAATAATACAGGGAAAATGGAATCAATCAACCATTTCACGGCCTCAACATTCGGTTCCCAATCAAAGGCACCGAGAAAACAGAGTCGATTTTCTGTCCAAACGATTTCTTGATTGTTTTTCGGCATCGAAGAAGGTAAATACTGGACTTTTGTTGCGGTAGATTCTTTGATGAACGCCGTATCTCCTAAAGAAATAGGAAGGATAACATCCACTTGGTTCCAAATACTTCGTTCTTCTTTTTCCAATGATTTTGCCAACTGATTCACGTACCACGATTTCAACGGATTTCTTTCGTTTTTAGCTAAATCCTCCCAAATGCGAAATTCGATGTTGTGTGATCGATAACAAATTTTCCCATTGAAAACAGTTCGAATAAACGGAGTGTAAATAGCAGCGTATAAGCTTTCAAAAATCACCACATCATAGTTTGTTGACATCAATTTATCTCGAAGGATTTGTTCCACATGTGAATGACGGAAGCGCTTCGTATGATACGATTTCTGTGTCAGCAAGGAAATGAATGCTGGTATTAATTTGATTTTTGTGTCAATTGGAATGCCTTGAAACGTAAGTTTATCGGTATTTAGCTTTTCAAAGGCAGACGGAATGAAGCTGTGTTTATGTGTGCTCAGGGTAAGGTAATCAACCTTTTCGATACTTGGGATTTCATTTAAATCCAAGAGGAATCGACTCATGGCTAGACAGCCACCATCAACAATGGGGTAGGGTGGTTTATGGCTAAGTACGAGTACGCGCATTTCTCTTGATTAATTTTGAAAGTAGTTTTTTCCACATGTCTTGAGAGAAAACCTGCGCGTCATTTGAGGCAGCACGTGTGATGATCCATGCAACTGGCGTAAAGAAAAATCCAGCTAACCAAATTCCAATAAATGGAGAAATGGCATGTGTCTCTGCAAGATTTTCTCCAACACTGCTCAACATGAAGTACACCATAAACGTTAATGCGGCGATAACAACGGGTGCACCAAATCCTCCCTTGCGTATGATGGCACCGAGTGGTCCACCAACAAAAAACAATACGACAACAGCGTAAGTTAAAGCCAGTTTCTTGTGAAATTGTATCCAATACATGTTGGCATCTCTGTCCATGATTTCCAAAAGTTCATTCTGATTATCAACGGTTTCATTTGTTCGTCGCAATCTAGAGATGACGGTATTTCGGGCTTGAAGTTTATCGACATCGCTTAATTGTTTGAATTGAACCGAAGATATTTTCTCCGCTTGTGCTAATCCCGAATTTGGATTGTGGTAAACAATTTGATCATTAAAACTCACGAATTCTTTGCCGCTATTTTTAGCAAATCTCTCTGCAATTTGGCGTTTCCTTTTATCTAAGGAATCCATCGCTGTGCTGATTTGAAAGACATTCATCATTTCGTATTTATCCGTAAATAAATCTTCATCTGTTCGATTTAAATTAAATCCTGCAATATCCATTTTGTAAGTCCCATGTTCAAAATAAGAAACGCGTGACGGACGACCAGAAGGATTTTGTATGCTGCCGTCTGGAAGGAAAAGTGGATTTTGAATTTCTAGTTCTTCGAGGATTTTTCCGTTTTTCAAATCAAAAAACATGTAGCGACCATTGACCGATTTATAAATGCGCGCTTCTTTGGCCTTAACCGTTTTTAATTCACTTGGATGACTGTAATCGTGAATGGTGATTCCTTTGTATAAGGAGTCGCTGTATTCATCAACTTTGATGGAAAATCCTTCGAAATCTTTTGTGTAAACTCCAGGAGTTAAAATAGAGGAGATTTTTGTATTCTGGATATCATAAAGCAATGTGTGTAATTTCAAATTGAATACGGGAGCCACATAATTGACAAAAGAAAATGTACTAATCGAAATGATTATGACGATAAACATCAAGGGACGCATGATTTTGTATAGGGAAAGTCCACTTGATTTTAAGGCCGTTAATTC
>JBEDCT010000236.1:0-3594 GCA_041176665.1 Bacteroidota bacterium
GTCCAAGTTTAATTCAGGTTCAGGAACGGTAAGCGGATACATCAGTTACCGATTTGTTTCTCAATGATGATATTTTAATCAAAATAATGATGAGTTATTCGGATTTTGTTATTTTTGTAGTCTAAAAGACTCGAAATATGTTCATTGCTGCCAATTTAAAATTACTCAGAAAACGTTCCGGAAAATCCCAAGAAGAATTAGCGCAAGCACTGGGATTAAATCGATCGACCTATAGTGGATATGAAAATGAAGTGGCACAACCGAGTTTGGAAATGTTACTGTCGATTTCTCAGTTTCACAAAGTCACCTTGGATGATTTGATTGCCAAGGACTTTTCTAAATACCTAGATTCCGATTGGAATTCGATGGAGAATCAGTGGAAGTCAGGGGCTAAAGGGACAAATTTGCGCATTTTGACAACTGTTGTGAACTCGGATAATCAGGAGGAAGTGGAATTGATTCCAGAAAAAGTACGTGCGGGATATGTGGCGGGATATGCTGATCCAGAGTACATGCGAGAATTGCCGACATTGAAGTTGCCATTTCTATCGAAAGATCGGAAATACCGAGCGTTTCCAATTTCCGGAGATTCGATGCCTCCAGTTTCACATGGTTCCTACGTTGTTGGTGAGTTTGTGCAGGATTGGTTGAGCTTGCCTTCGAATACTCCTTGTGTGGTGGTGACAAGTAACGATGGAATCGTCTTTAAACATGTCTTTAATCAATTAAAAGAAGCGCAACAATTGTTGTTGGTTTCCTCAAATCCAAGTTATGAGCCATACACCGTTTCTGTTGAAAACATTCTAGAGGTTTGGCGTTTTGTTTCGTACATTTCCAAAGAGATTCCAGATGTTCAATTGGATGCAGAAGGAATGGGTGCTTCCTTCAGGAATTTACAAAAAGATATCCAACAAATTCTTATTCACCTCTCAGATACAAATAGTAAGGCTTGATTCCTTCTTTAATCCCGCGGATATTATTACCTTTGCACCTCAAAATACGATAAGAACAGATGATTCAGGTTACTTTTCCAGATGGAACAATCAGGGAATATGAGAAGGGAACTTCTGCATTGCAAATCGCAATGTCTATTTCCGAAGGATTGGCGCGTAATGTCCTAGCAGCACGTGTCAATGGTCAAGTGAAGGACGCGGTCCTTCCAATCAATGAAAATTGTGAATTGCAATTATTGACCTGGAATGATACGGATGGTAAATCGACCATGTGGCATTCATCGGCCCATTTAATGGCGGAGGCTTTGGAATTTCATTTTCCGGGTGTCAAACTTGCAATCGGACCACCCGTTAATAGTGGATTCTATTACGACGTAGACTTTATGGATTATTCGATTTCCGAGAAGGATTTGGAGAAAATCGAACAAAAAATGAAGGAATTAGCGAAAGCGAAAAATCCATTCATTCGTCAAGAAATTTCAAAAGCGGACGCAATTGCGTATTTCACAGAGAAAGAAGATCCATATAAGTTGGAATTGCTTTCTGAATTAGAGGATGGAACAATTACTTTTTATACCCAAGGGAATTTCACGGATTTATGTCGTGGCCCACATATTCCAGACACAGGATTCATCAAAGCAGTTAAGCTAACAGCGATTGCAGGAGCGTACTGGAGAGGGGATGAGAAGAATAAACAATTGACACGAATTTACGGTGTTACTTTTCCAAAGCAAGCTGAATTAACAGAGCATTTAGAGAAATTAGAAGAGGCAAAACGTCGCGATCACCGAAAATTAGGAAAAGAGTTAGAGTTGTTTACGTTTTCTCAAAAAGTTGGACAAGGTTTGCCAATGTGGTTACCGAAAGGAGCAGCATTGAGAGAGCGTTTGGAGAATTTCTTGAAAAAAGCACAAAAGAAAGCGGGTTACCAACAGGTGATTACTCCTCACATTGGAAATAAAGAATTGTATGTGACGTCTGGTCACTATGAAAAATACGGTGCGGACTCTTTTCAACCGATTCGTACACCGGATCCAAATGAAGAGTTCTATTTAAAACCAATGAACTGTCCACATCACTGTGAGATATTTAGAGCGAAGCCAAGATCATACAAGGACCTACCTGCTCGTTTTGCAGAATTTGGTACCGTTTATCGTTACGAGCAATCTGGTGAATTACATGGACTGACAAGGGTTCGTGGATTTACGCAAGATGATGCACACATTTTCTGTACGCAGGAACAGGTAAAAGATGAATTTAAAAATGTGATTGATATCGTTCTTTACGTATTGAAAACATTAAACTTCCACAATTTTAAAGCGCAAATTTCGTTAAGAGATCAAGTGAACCGTGAAAAGTACATTGGCTCTGAAGAAAATTGGGTGAAAGCTGAACAAGCAATTATCGAAGCTGCTGCAGAAAAAGAATTACCTACGGTTGTCGAATACGGCGAAGCGGCATTTTATGGACCGAAATTGGATTTCATGGTTCAAGATGCGCTAGGTCGAGAATGGCAACTAGGAACAATTCAGGTTGATTACAATTTACCGGAACGATTTGAATTGGAGTATGTTGGTGCGGATAACCAAAAACATCGTCCAGTAATGATTCACCGTGCACCTTTTGGTTCAATGGAAAGATTCGTTGCTGTACTGTTAGAACATTGCGCTGGAGACTTCCCACTTTGGTTGTCAACAGAGCAGTTTATCGTCCTTCCGATTTCAGATAAATACAACGAGTACGCAGAAAAAGTTTTAGAATTCCTAAATAATTACGATATTCGCGGACTTGTTGACGACCGAAATGAAAAAATTGGTAAGAAAATACGTGATGCAGAGTTGGCAAAAGTGCCTTTTATGCTTATAGTTGGAGAGAAAGAGTTTGAGTCAAACCAAGTATCAGTAAGACAAAGAGGACACGGAGATCACGGTTCAGTTACCCAAGAAGCGTTTGTTGCAATGGTGCAAGAAGCAATCGCTGCGGAATTGTCATAAGTATTTAAATTATTGAATGAGAAGAAATTCGAGACCATTTGTAAAAAGAGAAATTGAAGCGCAACACAGAATTAACGATAAAATTGTTGCTGCTGAAATTCGTTTAGTGATTGAAGGTGAAGAGCCTCAAGTAATGTCTGTTTCTAGGGGGATTGCCTTAGCTGAAGAACAAGAGCTTGATTTAGTGGAGATTTCTCCAAATGCTAAACCACCTGTATGTAAAATTTTGGACTATAAAAAGTTCCTTTACAATCAGAAACGAAAACAAAAAGAGTTAAAAGCAAAACAAAGCAAAATCGTCGTAAAAGAGATTCGCTTTGGACCGAATACAGATGACCATGATTTCCAATTCAAATTAGCACACGCTAAGAAGTTTTTGGAGGAAGGTAGTAAGGTGAAGGCATATGTGTTTTTTAGAGGAAGAACCATCGTTTTTAAAGACCGTGGAGAAATTCTTTTATTAAAATTCGCACAAGAACTTGCTGATTTTGGTGTAATTGAACAGCTGCCAAAATTGGAAGGAAAAAAGATGATCTTAATGATCAACTCGAAAAAGAAGTAATGAAGCTGATATAGATGTTTAACTTTTAAAAAAAGTAGTAATGCCTAAAATGAAAACAAAATCCAGTGCAAAGAAGAGATTCACC
>JBEDCT010000237.1:0-3031 GCA_041176665.1 Bacteroidota bacterium
AATTGGTTGGGTATCCGCATCAAAGGAAGTCAGGGTGGACTTGTAGCAATGGACCATTTCAAATTAACGAACTCCTTCTACGGATTACACAATGACATTGCAGAACCGGGAGTAAGCTATAATTTCAATGGCTGTGAATTTAAAAACAACCAATATGCGATTCAGTTAAATGCTGATATGGTCTATTCCAGTTGTTTATTTGAAGGAAATGGTGTTGGAAACGCAGCACAAATTTCTTACGGTTCCTTATCCGCTTCCAATTGTCAGTTTTTGAATAATTTCTGCTCCTTCACATGGTCGAATAACATCAATGTTTCCAATTGTACTTTTACTGGAAATGAAAACAACATCGTAGGTTCTCCTGGAACAATTACTGACTGTATTTTCAATAACAACACAAATGCAATTACAGAGTCAAACGGACAAACCATTGTTAATTGTAGTTTTGAAAACAATCAAATTGGAATTGATGCATCCGGATCCATGACCGTTAACAATTGTTTTTTTCAAGGAAATGGAACTGCGATGCGCATGGGTGACAATAGCTTGATTACGAATAATCAAATAGTAAATAACGATAGAGGAATCGTTGTCACTGGATGGTCGCCAAATACGATGATCATTTCGGATAACATCATTTGTAGTAACAACCTGTACAATCTTGAAAACGCCACAGATAAAAACTTTGACGTGAATGCAAATTGTTTTTGTTCATCCGATTCAAGTTACATCGAAGGATTAATTTATGACGGATACGACGACATTACACGTGGACTTGTAAACTACGCGATATACGACGACTCTTGTCAAAACGTATTGGAATACGTAGTCAAAGTAAACCTTGGCGGATCAGCGAATATTGAAACGACAAACATTTCTGACTTTCACGCTTACTTCGTTTCCTTGAATGAATTAATGATCATTTCTGAAAAGGATCAAATCATTCAGTTATATGATGGATTAGGAAGAAAAATCATTCAATATCCCGTAGTATCTGGAAAAAACAGCATCAAGAGTCCAATAAGTTCAGGTCTTCTTTTCATGGAAGGAGAAACAGGAACGAGACTACGACTAATTCAACCATAAAAAAGAGGAGTTGCAACTCCTCTTTTTTAATTCACACGTCTTACATCCATTTGGATAAGAACTTGTTGTAATCCGTTCTTAAGGTCGCGAAGTTCTTTTCAAAATACCCAAGGAAATCCGCCTCAGACTCATGGCTTTCCACTTTACGGTGTTCCACGGCAACTGGATTCGCGTTCACTTCTTTTACGATTTCTTGTTCATTTATTTTGATAGAATGCGCCAATTCATCGATGTTGTTTCGTTGAACAATGAATTGGTTTTGGTAATGTTCTACGTCCTTTAGAAATTCCGGAGCATTGTTTTTGACCGTTACTTCTTCTAAACGCTTATTAAGAATGGTGATTTCTTCTTTATAAAATTCTAGGCTTTTTAACCAATCTTGGTTTTCCGAATGCTGATCGAAGATATTTGCTTTTGTTGTCATGTGATCTATTTTTCTCAAAGTTCCATAAGTTTCCTGAACAAAAACATGACGTTTATCACCCATTCAACTGATTTCTACCCATGGAAATGTCGGAAAAACGACGTAATTTGATGTATCTTTGCACAAAAATTAAGCTATGTCAGAAAAAGCCGTTCGCGTCCGTTTTGCACCTTCACCAACTGGACCATTACATATGGGTGGTGTGCGTACAGCACTATACAATTACCTTTTCGCCAAAAAACACAACGGAACCTTTTTGATTCGTATCGAAGATACCGATCAAACACGTTTTGTTCCAGGTGCACAAGATTACATCATGGATGCATTTAGATGGTGTGGTATAATGCCGACTGAAGGTCCTGGACTTGGTGGAAATTTTGGCCCTTACGTACAGTCCGAACGAAAAGAAATGTACCGTCCATATGCCGAACAATTGATTGCGAATGATAAAGCATACTACGCATTTGATTCTGCAGAAGAATTGGATCATATGCGTGAACAAGCAAAGACCATGGGGATGCCAAATTGGCAATATAACAGCGTGACGCGTACTTCCTTGAGAAATTCATTGACTTTACCTCAAACAGAGGTGGAGAAGCTATTAGCGGAAGGACATCCGTACGTCATTCGTATGAAAATGCCACGCAATAAAGACATTCGTTTTCATGATTTAATTCGTGGATGGGTTGTCGTAAATACAAATAACTTAGACGATAAAGTTCTTTTTAAAAGTGACGGAATGCCTACCTACCACCTGGCAAACATCGTAGACGACCATACCATGGAGATTAGTCATGTCATTCGTGGTGAAGAATGGTTGCCTTCTGCCCCACTTCACGTCATGTTGTACGAGGCATTTGGCTGGGATAGTCCAGAATTTGCACATTTACCTTTGTTATTGCGTCCCGATGGAAATGGAAAATTATCGAAACGCGACGGCGACCGATTGGGATTCCCGGTTTTTCCAACAAATTGGACAACAGCAGAAGGTGAATTGTACTCTGGTTACCGCGAAAAAGGATACTTACCAGAAGCGTTCATTAACATGTTGGCTTTGCTTGGTTGGAATCCAGGTACGACACAAGAAATCTTTACGCTAGATGAATTGTGCGAAGCATTTTCCCTAGAGCGCGTCTCAAAAGCAGGAGCAAAATTCGATGCGGAAAAAACAAAATGGTTCCAGCAACACTATTTACGAGCGTTAACTAACGACGAAATTGCTGCGCAATTAACTGAAATCGGTGAATTCGATATGCCTCTTGATCGTTTGTCTCAAATTTGTGGTTTAATGAAGGAGCGTGCAACCTTTGCTCAAGATATCTTAACTGAAGGAGCATACCTATTCAATCGTCCAACTGATTTCGATAAGGAAACGATTTTGAAAAAATGGAAGGATGAAACAACTGGATACATTTCCGAATGGAAATCGATTGTTTCAGGAATCAGTGATTTCTCTGCAAGTGAAATCGAGATTGCTTTCAAAGCATTTTTAGAAGAGAAACAAGTTGGAATTGGTGCAGT
>JBEDCT010000238.1:0-3293 GCA_041176665.1 Bacteroidota bacterium
GCTTTTAATACTTCTGGAGTAATTTCAAGGATTCCTTTAACAGTTGCTAAATTCTCGATAATATCCAAATTAATTGCTTTGTACTCTACGCGGTTAATGTTTTTGAAACCGAATTTAGGAACACGGCGTTGCAAAGGCATTTGTCCACCTTCAAAACCAATTTTAGTTTTGTAACCTGAACGAGACTTTGCTCCTTTGTGTCCGCGTGTTGCCGTTCCACCGTGACCAGAACCTTGTCCACGAGCGATACGTTTAACTTTTTTTACTGAACCTGAAGCAGGTGTTAGTTTATGTAATTCCATTTTTCTTCGTCTGAATATTAATCCACTACTTGAATAAGGTGTTTCACCTTGTTCACCATTCCCATAATTTGTGGAGTTGCCACCTTTTCCACAACTTGGTTCAAGCGGCGAAATCCTAGAGCTTTAATCGTTGCTTTTTGATCAGCTGGACGTTTAATCGCACTTCTTACTTGTTTTATTTTAATCGTGTCCATTTCCTAAAGATTAACCGTTGAATACTTTGTCTAGTGAAATTCCTCTTTGACGTGCAACAGCAACTGCATCACGCATGTTTGCTAATGCATCAATAGTTGCTTTCACAACGTTGTGCGGGTTAGAAGAACCTTGTGACTTTGCAAGTACGTTATGAATACCAACACTTTCCAATACTGCGCGCATCGCACCACCGGCGATAACTCCTGTACCTTCTGTTGCAGGTTTCAAAAACACTTGTGCACCACCAAATTTGCCTTTTTGAGCGTGAGGAACAGTTCCTCTAAGGATAGGAACTTTGATTAAGTTCTTTTTAGCGTCATCGATTCCTTTCGTAATCGCTTCAGTAACCTCTTTTGCTTTTCCAAGACCATGACCAACAACACCGTGTTCATCACCAACAACTACGATTGCTGAAAAACTGAATGTACGTCCACCTTTAGTAACCTTCGTTACACGGTTTACAGATACCAGTTTATCTTTCAACTCGATGTCTGCTGATTTTACTCTATTTACTGTTTGAGTTGCCATTTCTTATTAAAATTTAAGTCCTCCTTCTCTAGCTGAATCAGCTAAAGATTTAATTCTACCATGGTACAAGTAACCATTACGGTCAAAAACTACCTTTTCAATTCCAGCTTGCGCAGCTACTTCAGCAATTTTCTTACCAACAATTGAAGCTTGGTTAACCTTGTTTGTTTTTTGAGCATCTTCCATTTTCAAAGAACCTGCAGAAGCCAATGTTTTACCAGAAATATCATCCACTAATTGAGCGTAAATTTGCTTATTGCTTCTGAAAACTGTTAATCTTGGAATCGCTGTCGTTCCGAAAACTTTCTTACGAATTCTTCGTTTAATTTTAGCTCTTCTTAATACTTTATTTAGTGCCATAATCTACCTATTATTTTTTACCTGCTGACTTACCAGCTTTTCTACGAATTTCTTCACCAACGAAGCGAATACCTTTTCCTTTGTAAGGTTCAGGTTTTCTAAACGAGCGAATTTTTGCTGCAACTTGACCTAACAATTGTTTGTCAAATGATTCAAGTGAAACAACTGGAGCCTTTCCTTTTTCAGTAGTTGTAGTAACTTTCACTTCATTTGGTATTTCCAAAATGATTGCGTGAGAGAAACCTAAAGCTAGCTCTAGTAGTTGACCTGTTGCAGTAGCGCGGTATCCAACTCCAATGATTTCCATTTCTTTTTTCCATCCTTCAGAAACCCCTGCGATCATGTTGAAAACCAATGCACGATAAAGTCCGTGTTTTGATCGATCGTGTGGAGCATCAGATTGACGAGAGAATGTAATTACATTTTCTTCGATGGTAACACCAACACAAGTATCAATAGCTTGTGTTAATTCACCTTTTTTCCCCTTAACCGTAATAACTGCATCCTTGAAAGTGACTTCAACGCCACTTGGGATAGTTACCGGTGCTTTTCCAATTCTTGACATTTCTTAACTTTTTAATAAACGTAACAAAGGACTTCTCCACCTACATTCAATTTACGTGCTTCTTTGTCTGTAATTACTCCTTTCGAAGTGGAGACAATAGCAATACCTAAACCGTTTAATACTCGTGGCATTTCAACTGATCCGCTATACTTACGTAATCCTGGACGAGAAGCTCGTTGTAATTTAGTGATGGCAGGAACACGAGTAGATTGATTGTATTTCAATGCAATTTTAATCGTTCCTTGCTTGTCATCATCTTCAAATTTGTAGTTGAGGATATAACCTTGGTCAAACAAAATTTGCGACATTGCGCGTTTAATGTTTGATCCAGGAATTTCCACCATTTTCAAACCTGCAGCACTCGCATTACGGATGCGTGTGAGAAAATCTGCTATCGGATCTGTATTCATTTCTTCTGTGTTTTTTCTTTAATTACCAACTTCCCTTTTTAACTCCTGGGATTTTTCCGGCCAAAGCCATTTCTCTAAAAGTTACCCTTGAGATACCGAATTGACGCATGTACCCTCTTGGACGACCAGTTAATCCACAACGATTGTGCATTCTGATTTTTGAAGAGTTTGCAGGTAATTTTTGCAATTGCATCATTGCATCCCATTTAGCCGATTGAATTTCTTCAGACGAATCTGTAGATTTCAACACTTTTGTTAATTCAGCACGTTTCTTTTCGTATCGAGCAACTAACCTTTCTCTTTTGCGCTCACGCGCTTTCATTGATTCCTTTGCCATTTCTTCTTATTTTTTAATAAATGGAAATCCAAATGCATCTAACAATGCTTTCGCTTCTTCATCACTAGCTGCGGATGTAACAAAAGTGATGTCCATACCTAAAATACGGTTTACTTTGTCGATATCAATCTCAGGAAAAATGATGTGCTCTTTCACTCCTAAGTTGAAGTTACCACGTCCATCAAATCCTTTTGGATTAATTCCACGGAAGTCACGAGTTCTTGGTAAAGCTACAGAGAGTAGACGATCTAAAAAGTCATACATTCTGTCTCCACGCAAGGTAACTTTCGTACCAATTGGCATTCCTTTACGTAACTTGAAGTTGGAGATATCCTTTTTAGACAAGGTAGTAATGGCTTTTTGCCCAGCGATTCGAGATAAATCGGCAGCAGCGCTATCGATTAATTTCTTGTCAGCTACCGCATCACCCATTCCTTGGCTTAAAACGATTTTCTCTAATTTAGGAACACTCATAACGGATTTGTATCCGAAACGTTCCTGAAGCGTTTGCATAATCTCGCCTCTATACTTTTCTTTTAATCTTGGTGTGTAACTCATTATTTAATCACCTCCCCTGATTTCTTTGAATAACGAAC
>JBEDCT010000239.1:0-3300 GCA_041176665.1 Bacteroidota bacterium
GTTACGAAATATTCGAAAAGTTAAATGGTGATTCAAATAATGGATCTTCCAATTATTCCATTCGTAGAATTGATATAGATTTCAAAAATGCGAATGATTTTATTTGGGAAGCAACAGGTGAAATGCCTGATGAATTTAATTTTTATGGCCGATCAAAAATTGAAGCTGTACATGCTTATCGGACTTTAACTGCGAAAAATGTTTGGAATGGTGTTTCAATAAAATTTGAGATTGATTCCGACAACAGCGTAAAATATGAATTTAATTGTTCAGATATTGACGCTTTAAAAAGAATCAGACTTGCCGTTTTTGGTGTAGAGAAAATAGATATAAACGACTCACACATTCTTTACAAGGCAGGTAAGCACAGTTTGTCGGATGATTTTCCGAAAGTCTATTCTCAGTGTGATGGTGAACGACTCAGTAACTTCTCCATTTATGAAAGTGAAAGAGGGGTTATTGGTTTTGATGGAAAAAGTAAGAAGAAATGTCCCATCGTAATCGATCCAATTCCAAACTTGAAATGGGCTACTTACTATGGTTCGGGTGGAAGTGAACATGGCTACGGTGTTGCTGCAGACTTGAACGGAGATCCATTTTTCTGTGGGAGTACAACCTCAAGTACGAATATCGCAACGTCTGGTTTGGGCGTTTACCAAGTGAACTACTCTGGCAGTGACGATGCTTATTTGGTGAAATTTCTGAAAGATATCGATCCAACCAGTCAAAAGAGCGTAAGAAAGTGGTGTACTTATTTTGGTGATCAGGGGACAGATATTGCCTACAACCTGGCGATTGATAGCGGGAACAACATATACATGGTGGGTGAGTCCTACTATCAAAGTACATCTTCGATTTTGTATCGCAATAAATTGCAAACTGTCCACGGTGGGAAAATGGATGGGTTCGTGGCAAAATTTGACAAAGATGGTAAGTTAAAATGGTCGAATTTTTTTGGAGGAAAAGAGGATGAGATTGCGACGTCCGTATACATTGGAAAGCGCGACACCTCAATAGTGGTTGTTGGCCAAACGGCATCATCGCTCACTCATGCGTCAACCGGTGGATATAAAATCGCCCAATCAAGCAATGGAGGAGGTAGTGATGCATTTGTTTTGTTATTGGATTCTGCAGGAAATAGTAAGTTCTCCACTTATTACGGAGGTTCTGGTACTGATATCATTAATGATGTTGCAATTTCTCGAGATTCAATCTTCGTTGTTGGAAAGTCGAACTCAACGAATTTTTCAAAGAGTACGGGTTCTTTTAGTGGGAATACAGATGCATTCTTGGCTGTATTTGGTCGCGATGGTAGCCACCTGTCACACTTGTATCTTGGTGGTAGCAGTGACGATGCGGCAAATTCAATAAACTGTTTAACTGATGGGGGAATTTATGTTGCTGGAACAACGAATTCTGCAAGTTGGAGCTTGCTAAAGGGGCATCAAAGCAATCTGAATAACACATCTTCATCATCTAGCCAAACGGATGCATTTCTGATCAAAGTAGATGCTAAATTTAAGAATTATTGGGGTACTTATTATGGTGGTGATTTGAATGAGCACGGTAATGGTATTACAACAGACAGGTATAACAATGTGTATTTGGCGGGTAGTACTGAATCGAGCAAACATATTTCTACAACCGATACTTATCAGGATACCATCAAAGGTGGTTGGGATGCCTATTTGGTAAAGTTTTATCCCTCAGGAACTAGACATTGGGGCACTTATTTTGGTGGTGGAAGTAATGATTATGGTCAAAACGTAACAAAGGGAGAAGCTGGTGATGTGTTTATGGTTGGTAGAACCTCCAGTACTTCCAATTTGATTTATCGCGCTTATCAATCATCAAACAACGGTAGTGTTGATGCATACTTTGCAGATTTTAATTATTGCGATAAATTTTTAGCCATAAAAAAGGATACGAGTTGTGGTGTGGGCAATTTCAATATTTACCTCACGATTGATTCGAGTAAATTCATTAAGAATTTTAAGGGCAAGTTGGATTGGAATTATAAGTTTCCATCCACATATAAAATTAAATGGTCCGGACCGAATTCGTTCAGTTCAACCAATCAAAATATCAATCGCACTTTTTCGGGAAACTCAGGAACCTATACCGTTATTGTTGTTAATGATCAAGGCTGCACAGATACCGCAAAAATTGATGTCAATTATAGTTATCCGAAGCCCTATTTTAAAATTACGGGAATTGATACATTATTGTGCAATGGAGATTGTAACGCCAAGATTTATGCTGGGATGACCGGTGGAACAGCAGGCAAAAATTGGCCAAAGTACAAGCTTTCTACTAATACAAATTATTCCACATCTTCTACGTACTCCAGCTTGTGTGCAGGCACATTCACACTAAATTTAATTGATTCTTTTGGTTGTAAAGCCGATACACAAATTGTTATTAAACAGCCAAGTAAACTAACAGTTACTAGTAGTTCAATTGTAAATGTTGATTGCAACGGGAATAAAACAGGTAGTATAACAGTTTCCGGTACTGGTGGTGTAACGCCCTATGAATTTAATATAAATGGAGGTTCTTATGGAACCTCGGGTAGTTTTACATCATTGGCATCAGGTAACTATACGATCGGTATAAAAGATAAAAATGGTTGCACGAGTTCTATTCTGATTAGTATCACACAACCAACGGTTTTGGGATTAACTGTGACTAGCACCACAAATGTACTATGTAAGGGTGGTAGTACTGGGTCAGTAACGGTTACTGGTAATGGTGGAACAACACCTTACGGCTATAGTATCAATGGAGGAAGCTATGCATCCTCAGGTACGTTTTCTGGATTATTGGCTGGCAATTATACGATTACAATTAAAGATGCAAATGGTTGTTTATATAACACAACAATTACCATCACTGAACCGAGTTCCGCAGTATCTATTTCAACGCTCTCGATTACGGATGTAAAATGCAATGGAGCGACAACCGGTTCAATAACGATAGTAGGTACAGGTGGCGTTTCACCTTATACATACAATATTTCAGGTGGGACCTACAGTAGTAATACGACTTTTACATCGCTTGCAGCTGGTACTTACACTTTGTGCGTGAAGGATAATAATGGATGTACATCATGTTCAACCGTATCTGTAACTCAACCTTCCGCGATAACGACATCTGTTTCACAAATCAATGTTTCTTGCAATGGTCTTGGTGATGGAAGTATCAATTTGACTCCTTCAGGTGGTGTAGGTCCATACACTTATTATTGGACAGGTCCGGGTACCTTTACTAGTAGCACACAGAATATAAGTAGCTTGGCTG
>JBEDCT010000240.1:0-2834 GCA_041176665.1 Bacteroidota bacterium
AATCATTGGAGCGTAGGTTAGTCCCAAGCAAAGCAACGGTGCGATGATACACACTATTGGCACCATCATGCTTTTCAAGGTTCGTTTCGTCAAGATACCAAAAGCAAATAGTCCAAGTAACGGGCCGTAAGTAAATCCAGCAATGGTGAAGATCAAATCAACAATGCTTTTGTTGTTCATCCATTTGAAGTAGAAAACGAGTAACATGAATAACACTGCAAAGGATAAGTGAACTCCTTTTCGCAGTTTGTTTTTTTGAGCTTCGTCCATCTCAGATCGACGTTCAAATCCTAAAATATCGATGCAAAAAGAAGAGGTCAATGCAGTGATTGCACCATCGACGGAGGGAAAAAGTGCGGAAATTAATCCAATGATGAAGATGATGAAAATCCCGAATGGCAAGTGTTGCTGAACGATGGAAGGAAATAAATCATCCGGTTTGAATTCCCAACCATTTTTTGTCGCGAAAAGTTGGAGCATTCCGCCAAGTAATAGGAAAAGTGCATTGACAAAAAGCAGGATAAAACTAAAAACCACCATGTTTTTCTGCGCATCTTTCAAGTTCTTGACGCTGATGTTCTTCTGCATCATTTCTTGGTCCAATCCAGTCATGGTGATGGTAATGAACGCTCCGCCGATGATGTGTTTCCACATAAAGTCTTTGCGCATGGGATCTGTACTCCAAAGTTTGGTCATTCCGCCTTCGGACATTTGATTCCAAATGTGTCCCCAAGACCAGTTTAATTCACCTTGAATGGAAATGATGCACACGACTAAGGCAAGTAACATAAATACGGTTTGCAGTGTGTCTGTCCAAACGATTGTCTTCACGCCACCTCGAAAGGTATAAGCGATAATCATCGCAATGATGATGATGGTGGACAGCCAAAATGGAATACCAACGCTATCAAAGACAAAAATTTGAAGGACATTAATCACCAAGTACAAGCGAACCGTTGCGCCGAGCGTGCGAGAAAGGATGAAATAGCCGGCACCCCATTTGTAAGCAGCGAATCCAAGTCTATACTCCAAATAACGGTAGATGGAACTCAGGTTGTATTTGTAATAGAGTGGGAGAAGGACATACGCAACGACGAAATACCCGATGAAGAAGCCAAGAACCATTTGGTAGTAATAGAATCCATTCGCAGCGACGGTCCCAGGTACTGAAACGAAGGTCACACCAGAAAGCGATGTGCCGATCATGCCAAAAGCGACGAGGTACCAAGGACTTTTTTTATCTCCAGTGAAGAAACTTTGAGACGTTGAATTTTTGGAAGTATAATGAGAAATCATTAGCAAAACACCAAAATAGGCGATGAGGATAATGATGATGAAAACTTGATTCATGCGAATTAATTGAAGTGTAAAAATAATCGAAAGGATGATATGTGCTCAGAATTTTGCGCATTACTTTTCGTTCGAATGTTATCTTTGTGCAAAACGACGCATATGGAACTTTGGATTTTTCTTCTTTTATTGATTTTCTGTCTGACTATCATTGCTTTGATTTATTTCTTTTTGAAACGACAAGAGGAACAGGAATTGGTTAAACTTCAATTGGAATTGCGCAAAGGACGTCAAGAGTTCTTTTTGCCATCGCGGTTGGAAGCGTATCAACGTGCTATATTATTGATGGAAAGAATTCATCCAAACAGTTTAGTGATGCGCGCGCATCAAGGGAATGTGACGGCTTTAGCACAACAGAGTATTTTGTTGAAAACGATTCGTGAGGAATTTGATCACAATGTCGCACAGCAATTGTTCATTTCCGAAACGGGATGGAAAATGATGCGTGATTCCAAAGAAGAGTCGATTCGCTTGATTAATTTGGCAGCGAGTCAAATGGATGTCAATTCAACGTCTTTAGACTTATCCGCGAAAATCATGGAGTTGTTGTCCCAGTTAGAAGCAATGCCTTCCGAAGTAGCAGTGTCCTTCTTAAAACAAGAATTCCAATCCTTATTTTGAAGATAACTTTGCACGTAAAATTTCAATGACCATTGGTAATAAGGAAATACCGATGATGCCAAAAATCACAATTTCGAAGTTTTTACGAACGAATTCTAGGTTGCCAAAGAAGTAACCCAGTAGGGTTAATCCAGTCACCCAAGCAATTCCACCGATGACATTGTAGCGGAAGAAATTTCGGTAGCTCATGTTTCCAATTCCAGCTACGAATGGAGCAAACGTGCGAACAATGGGAACGAATCGCGCAATGATGATGGTTTTAGAACCATGTTTTTCAAAGAATGCTTGCGTTTGATCAATGTATTTCTGTTGCACGATTTGACGGTTACCGATTTTCCATGTCAAGGCTTTTAATCCGATGGTTTTCCCTAAGTAGTAATTCAATCCATCTCCTAAAATCGCTGCTACGATCAAGAGTGCAAGCACGACAAAGAGATTCAATTCCGCAGTTTCACCATCTTGAACGACACCGGCGCAGAACGTTCCGGCAGCGAATAGCAAGGAATCCCCGGGCAATAAGGGCATCACGACCAATCCTGTTTCCACGAAAATGATGAGGAACAAAATGCCGTAAATCCAGGTTCCGTAATCTTGAATTAAGGCAAATAAATGGACGTCCAAGTGTAGGAAAAAGTCCAAGAAATCTTTAAGAAGTGTCATTTAGTCAAGTTTTAACGAAGGATCCACTTGTGTAATCCAATTCGTGATTCCACCTTCCATCACAAAGACAGCGGGAAAATGAAATTCTGTTTCTAACAAATTTACGACAGCTTCTGCTCGACGTCCAGACTGACACATGATAATCACATCTTTATCCGAAGGGATTTCCGCGTGACGATCAGCGATTTCGCCCATGGGAATAT
>JBEDCT010000241.1:0-11309 GCA_041176665.1 Bacteroidota bacterium
ATCCAATGGATTCGTAGCAGCGTCCATTGTAGCTACTTCGATTAAACTATAGTAAATCTCAGCACGGTACAAATGCATTTTGAAATCTTCCGCAGTTTCTGGATTTACCGCTGCTAAATCGATGAATTTACGTGCTTCCTCCACCGTTTTTTTAGATGGTTCAATACCGTTAGTCATTGGATTGTACTTTTTGTACGTCATGATGGCATCGGTCACGTTTTTCTTTTGTGCAAATGAACCGAAAGTCAAAGCTGAAAATGCAATTCCAGCTGAGAGTTTGATGATGTTTCTTTTCATATTTGTTAAGTTGATTCTTTCTAAAAATTAATCTTCGTCGCTTGTTTCAATTTCTGTGCCAAGATCCTCCGTTGCGTCTGTCAATGGAATATCTGCCGCATCCATTACTTCGATTTCCTCGTCCTCGTCTTCTGTTCGTGGAACACGAGCAATCGCTGCAATCGCTGCTGTTGATTTCAAGTTGATCAAACGAACACCTTGTGCCGCTCTACCCATCGTGCGTATCGTATCCACGTGCATGCGAATCGTTACACCAGATTTTGTAATGATCATTAAGTCATCTTCATCGAAGACATTCTGAATGGAAAGTAATTTACCTGTTTTCTCCGTAATATTCAAGGTTTTCACCCCTTTACCACCACGGTTTGTGATTCGGTAAACTGGTTCTTTGTCCTCTGGATCGTTCAAGAAGGTACGTTTTCCGTATCCTTTCTCAGAAACAACCAAAATCGTAGAGAAGATATCCTCTACACAAATCATCCCGATGAGGTAATCGTCGTCGCTCGTTAATGTCACACCGCGCACCCCAGATGCATTTCTACCCATTGGACGCACCGTTGATTCGTTAAAGCGAATCGCACGTCCAGAACTTGTTGCAAGAACGATTTCGTTTGTGCCATTCGTTAATTTCGCTTCTAACAATTCATCGTTTTCACGAATTCCAATCGCGTTGATACCATTTGAACGTGGACGAGAATATGCCTCCAAAGATGTTTTCTTAATCACACCTTGTTTCGTACACATCATGATGAAGTTGTTTTGTACGTAATCTTTATCCGTCAGGTCAAGCACTTTTACATATGCTTTTACTTTGTCGTCCTGTGGAATATTGATCAAGTTTTGAATAGCTCTTCCTTTAGATGTTTTACTGCCTTCTGGAATTTCATATACACGCATCCAGAAACATCTTCCTTTTTCTGTAAAGATCAATAGGTAATTGTGGTTCGTTGCAACAAATAAGTGCTCCAAGAAATCTTGGTCACGAGTCGCAGATCCTTTGGATCCCATTCCACCTCTGTTTTGAACTTTGTATTCTGCTAAGTTCGTACGTTTAATATATCCGGCATGTGAAATCGTAACGACAACTTCCTCATCCGCAATTAAATCCTCCATACGCATTTCGCTAGCAGAGTATTCAATTCTAGAACGACGCTCATCGCCATATTTTTCGCGCATTTCTTGCAATTCATCTTTGATGATTTGCATACGGCGATCTTCATTTTCTAGAATGTCCTTCAAGTCGGTGATGAGTTTCATCAATTCATCAAATTCCAAACGAAGTTTGTCTTGCTCTAGTCCGGTTAATTGACGTAGACGCATGTCCACAATCGCACGTGTTTGAATCTCAGAAAGTCCAAAACGAACCGATAATCGTTCTCTTGCAGCATCTGGACTAGAAGACGTTTTGATGATTTCAATGACTTCATCAATGTTATCAGAAGCAATGATTAATCCTTCAAGGATGTGCGCGCGTTCCTCTGCTTTACGTAAGTCGAAACGTGTACGTCGAATTACTACTTCATGACGGAATTCAACGAATTCTTGTATCAAATCACGAAGCGCCATCATACGTGGACGTCCAGCAACCAAACAAATGTTGTTGACAGAGAACGATGTTTGTAGCGCGGTAAATTTGTACAATTTATTTAAAACCACGTTCGCAATCGCATCGCGTTTGATTTCAAATACCACACGCATACCGCTACGGTCAGACTCATCACGTAAGTCAGAAATTCCTTCAATTTTCTTATCGTTTACAAGGTCGGCGATCTTTTTGATCATCTCTGCCTTGTTCACTTGGTAAGGAATCTCCGTTACAATGATTTGCTCACGTCCGTTTTCCTCTTCAATTTCTGCTTTTCCACGGATAACGATTCGGCCACGTCCTGTTAATAATGCGTCTCGAACACCTTCGTATCCATAAATGATACCGCCAGTTGGGAAATCCGGAGCTTTAACATATTGCAACAATTCCTCTCCAGTAATATCTTTATTGTCAACGTAAGCAATAACCCCATCAATGACCTCTGTTAGGTTGTGCGGCGCCATATTTGTTGCCATTCCGACAGCAATTCCTGCGGCACCATTAATTAATAGGTTGGGTATTTTAGTTGGCAATACAGTAGGCTCTTGCAAACTGTCATCAAAGTTCGCTTTGAAATCTACCGTTTCCTTCTCTAAATCACCGAGCATTTCCTCTGCGATTTTACGAAAACGTGCCTCGGTGTAACGCATGGCAGCCGGACTATCACCGTCAACCGAACCAAAGTTACCTTGTCCGTCCACAAGTGGATAACGCAAAGACCACGGTTGCGCCATACGCACCATGGTATCATATACGGAACTATCACCGTGTGGGTGATACTTACCTAAAACTTCCCCGACAATTCTCGCCGATTTTTTATAAGGTCTATTCGAATAAACACCTAAGTCTTGCATACCATACAAAACCCTTCTGTGTACTGGTTTAAATCCATCTCGTACATCAGGTAAGGCACGTGAAACAATAACGGACATCGAATAATCGATGTACGCTGATTTCATTTCATCCTCAATGTTTATCTGAATAATTCTTTCTCCTTCAGCCATGTTTATTGATAATTAAATTCTGCTTGTCAATTTAAGCATTCAAAATTAATGAAATATGAACGCCATCCTCGGTCCAAAATCTAAATTTACTAACAAAATCACTGCATAAATTGTGAATAATTATCGATCCATGCGAAATATAAAAAGTATATTTGTATTGCTTAAAAAGTAACCATATGGAAGCGAAATTTTCACCTCGCGTTAAGGATTTAATTAGTCATAGTCGCGATGAGGCTGTACGACTAATGAACGAATTCGTTGGCGCTGAACATTTATTGTTGGGATTGATTCGCTTGAACGAAGGGACAGGCGTTCATATTTTACAAGAGTTTAATTTGGACCTTGCCAAAGTGAAGAAGGAAGTCGAGAAGATTTTATCTAAATCCTCTGTGACCTACATTGCCAATCTCAATTTACCTTTATTAAAACAAACAGAAAACATTATCAAACAATCTTATTTGGAGGCGAAGGAATTTAAGTCGCCAATCATTGGGACGGAGCACTTGTTGTTAACCATTCTTCGGAATGAGGACAGTGTTGCATGCCAAGTACTAAATAAGTATGGAGTTATGTACGAAAACGCACGAGACGAATACGAAGTTATGTTAGAAGAACGCAAACAACCAAAAGCTGAATTTCCTAGCAATAGTGGTGGGAATGAAGAAGAAGAAAACTACGGAACACCGCGCAAACCTGCTGATCCAAAGTCCAAAACACCTGTATTGGATAATTTTGGTCGCGATTTAACCAAAATGGCTGAAGCAGGAAAGTTAGATCCGATTGTTGGACGTGAAAAAGAGATTGAACGTGTCAGTCAAATCCTTTCTCGTAGAAAGAAAAACAATCCTATTTTAATTGGAGAACCGGGAGTTGGTAAAAGTGCGATTGCTGAAGGACTTGCCTTGCGCATTGTTCAGCGAAAAGTTTCTCGTATTCTTTTCAATAAACGCATAGTCTCTTTGGATTTAGCGTCTCTCGTTGCTGGAACAAAATACCGTGGTCAGTTTGAAGAGCGCATGAAAGCAGTAATGCAGGAAATCGAGAAAAATCCAGACATCATCCTATTTATAGATGAAATTCACACCATCATTGGTGCGGGTGGAGCAAGTGGTTCGTTAGATGCGTCTAACATGTTCAAGCCTGCCTTGGCACGCGGAGAGATGCAAGCCATTGGTGCGACAACCTTGGATGAATACCGTCAGTACATTGAGAAAGATGGTGCTTTGGAGCGTCGCTTTCAGAAAGTCATCATCGAGCCAACATCTGCTGAGGAAACGGTTCAGATTTTGAATAACATCAAAGAGCGTTATGAAGAACATCACTCAGTGACATACACGCCGGAAGCAATTGCTTCATGTGTGAAACTAACGGAGCGATACATTACGGATCGTCACCTTCCAGACAAAGCAATCGATGCGTTAGATGAGGTTGGTTCCCGTGTACACATAACGAACATCAATGTTCCTCAAGAAATTGTGGACATCGAAGGTCAAATTGAAGGACTTAAAGAACAAAAGGCGGAAGTCATTCGCTCTCAACAATATGAAAAGGCTGCTGAATTGCGCGACAACGAACGCAAATTGCAGGAGCAATTAGAATCAGCCAAAACGAAATGGGAGGAGGATTCCAAAAATAACCGTGTTGTTGTTACAGAAGAGGATGTAGCGGAAGTTGTTTCCATGATGTGTGGTATTCCAGTAACGAAAGTTTCCGAGTCCGAAATGGGCAAATTGGTAAAAATGGCAGAAACCATTCGTGGAAAAGTCATTGGTCAAGATGAGGCGGTAGACAAAGTGGTGAAAGCCATTCAACGTAACCGTGCTGGATTAAAAGATCCAAACAAACCTATTGGATCGTTCTTTTTCCTTGGACCAACGGGTGTTGGAAAAACGCAATTAGCAAAAGTGCTTGCACGAAATCTGTTCGATTCTGATGATTCCTTAATTCGAATCGATATGTCCGAATACATGGAGAAATTTTCCATTTCTCGCTTGGTTGGAGCGCCTCCGGGATACGTTGGATACGAAGAGGGTGGACAATTAACGGAAAAAGTACGTCGTAAACCATACGCAATCATTCTTTTGGATGAAATCGAAAAAGCACATCCAGACGTATTTAACTTGTTGTTGCAAGTCTTAGACGACGGTCATATGACAGATGGTTTAGGTCGTAAAATCGATTTCAAGAATACGATTTTAATCATGACGTCGAATATCGGTGCACGTCAGTTAGCTGATTTTGGTACAGGTGTTGGATTCGGAACAAAGTCACAAGAAGAAGCGAAGGAAACCAATTCTAAGTTGGTGATTCAAAATGCCTTGAGAAAAGCGTTTTCTCCAGAGTTCTTAAACCGAGTGGATGATATGATTATGTTCAAGTCTTTGAGTCGTGAGGATATTCACAAAATCATCGACATCGAATTGGAGAAATTACACGACCGCATCAAAGGAATGGGTTATTTCGTCGAAAGCACAGAGAAAGCGAAAGACTTTATTTTGGAGAAAGGTTACGACGAGAAATTTGGCGCACGTCCAATGAAACGAGCGATTCAAAAATTCATCGAAGATCCATTAGCAGAAGAAATCATCAATGCAAACTTGGTAGAAGGTGATACAATTTTACTTGACCACGAAGAAGGGAAAGAAGAATTGAAAGTGACCATCAAAAAACCAAAAGCGCCAAAGAAAAGCGCAGACAAAAAAGAATCTTAATTAAAAGAAAAAGCGAGTGAAAACTCGCTTTTTCTTTTTAATGATGTTGTGAATGTCGCTAAATTAGTGTGTGAAGATGACCTCTTCATTCGGCACACGCATACGTGGACCCCAGATTCCTGGTTCGGTTCCGAGTCCGACAGAAACAATCATATTGATTTCAGCTCCTCTCGGTAAGTTTAAGGCCTTTTTCACGCGTTTCTCGTCGAATCCTTCCATAGGACAAGTGTGGAATCCTTCAGCGGCAATGGAAAGCATAAATGTTTGAGCTGCTAGTGCACATGATTTATGCACGACCACACGCTGATTCGCGCTTCCTCCTGTGCGGTAGAAAGGTTTTGTTAGTCCAGCAAAGAAACTAATACTTCGACGCACCAATGTCATCAAACCAAATGGATCGTTGGTATAAAGAAGAGGCATCACTTTTCCGTAGTAATTTAAACCCATTTTTTGTGCTTTGTCTGGCTCGCCAACAATCGACGATTTGACCATGTCTAAATTCCATTTCGCACGACTTTTCCATTTGTCCTTGCGCGTTACGAAAACCACCATGTGCTGCGCTGTTTTTGCGGCACTTTGTCCTAGACACAAAGGAACAAAGGTTTCTAACATGTCCTTCGACTGAATCCAATGGAATTCCCAAAGTTGCATGTTGCTGCTGTTTGGTGAAAGAATCGCACGTTCGATACTGGTTTGTATCACTTCGTTTGGAACAGGTGTGTTTGCATCAAACTTTCGGTTTGAGCGTCTGTATTCGATGATGCGTTGGAATTCTGTGTTCATAGGTTAATGTGCTAGTGTGCTAATGTGCTAATGTGCTAATTTGTTTTTTGTTGATTGTGTTTAGTTGTTTATACCGGTAACGGAATAGCCTTGTTTTTTTAACAATTCAAGGACGCCATTGGTTCCGCCGAGGTGTCCGGCGCCGACGGCGATGAAAGTTGCTTTTTTGTTGATTTGTTTTTCAATTACCGGAATCCAATTGGCATTGCGGACATCCAAAAACCAATGATTGAATTCTGGAAGCATGTCCGTTTCTTCAGCAATCATTTTATACAATCCATTGATGTCTTCTTGTTCATAGAGTTTAAACAGGACATCGAATTCGGACATGTTGGAAAAGTCATCCATAAATTGAACTTGATCTTTGATGCTAATACGGTCGATGGTTTCCATTTGATACATCACGGTTTCTAATCCCATCAATGGTTTGTCGTTTTTCTTTGCTATTTTCTGAAACTCCATTTCGAAGGATTTTTGTTTTCCGATTTTCTCTTGAAGGACCACAGAACTGAAGAAAAAGGGTTTCATGTGAGTATACTGCTCAAACTTCGATTCTTTCCAAGCGAGTGTGTCCATGCAGTAGGACTTTAACTGGAGATAGGAAGAATCTGACATGTAGTTTTTCAAGGTTTCTCCATTCGGAAGCATGGTCATTTTTGCCAATTCGATTTTCTCTGATAAGGACATGTTCATGTCAATTTCCAAGGCAATGGTTTCGCAGGACTTCAACGCATTCATCACCTTTTTTGGCATTTCGAAATCTTCCTTCGGCATGGTGTGTATGGTTCCGAAAATGTAGGAGTCCTTCGTTAATCCGTTTCCAGAAACACGGTAGAGTAATTGAGCATTAGCAGTTGAAAATAGGAGGGTGAATCCAAGAAAAATCAATAGGCGAGTAAATAATCTCATAGATGGTAATTAGTGCGACAAATTTACGTTGAAAATCGACGTTGATGGATTTTTACTGACAACTTTTCAATGAATCAAACAAACTTGCTGACACCTTGACTTAATTTTGACAATGGTCTTATCTTTGCAAACCCAAAAACGAATTAAAATTTCAACATATGTCAGAAGAGAAGGATGAATTGAAAAACGACCAACATCAAGATCCACAAGAAGAAACAACGGATTCAGTAGAATCAGTAGGTGAAGAAAATAAAGAGGAAGCTCCAAAAGAGTTGACAGCAGAGGAGAAGTATGCGGAATTGAACAGTCGTTTCTTGCTTTTGCACGCTGATTTTGATAATTTCCGAAAGAGAACCTACAAAGAACGCATCGAACAATCAGCTACGGCGAACAAAGATGTATTGTTGAGCATGTTGCCTGTGATGGATAACTTTGAACGAGCAATTGTGACGAACGAAAAATCGGAAGACGTTGCGGCGATGAAGGAAGGTTTTCACTTGATTTACACCATGTTTAAAGGTATTTTAGATTCCAAAGGATTAAAGCCCATGGAAGCGAAAGGAGCACAGTTTGACAGCGACTTACATGAAGCTATCGCAAACATTCCTGCACCGGACAAAAAGATGGTGGGCAAAGTGATTGAGGATGTGGAGAAAGGATATTATTTAAACGATAAAGTGATTCGTTTTGCGAAAGTAGTCGTAGGACAATAACAGGACCCAAATTATGAGTCAAAAAAGAGATTATTATGAAATTCTCGGTGTTTCCAAAAATGCCGATGAAGCGGAAATCAAAAAAGCCTACCGTAAGTTAGCTATCAAGTTTCACCCGGACAAAAATCCAGATGATGCAAGCGCTGAAGATAAGTTTAAAGAAGCCGCTGAAGCATACGAAGTATTAAGTAACGGTGAAAAACGTTCGCAATACGATCGTTTTGGACACGCAGGAATGGGTGGACAAGGTGGCTTCGGTGGTGGAGGAATGAACATGGACGATATCTTCTCGCAATTTGGAGATGTTTTCGGTGGTGCTTTTGGTGGAAGTTTCGGTGGAAGCCGAAGTGGAGGTGGATCTCGAACAGTTCGTGGAACAAACCTGCGCGTGAAAATGAAATTGACCTTGGAGGAAATTGCCAATGGGGTTAAAAAGAAAATCAAAGTCAATAAACTGGTTAACGCGGAAGGTGTGACCTACAAAAATTGTCCAACCTGTAACGGAACTGGTCGCATCACACGTGTAGCGCAAACCTTCTTAGGTGCGATGCAAACACAATCAGCTTGTCACGTATGTCAAGGTGCTGGAAAGTCCATCGACAAAAAACCAGCAGATGCAGATGCACAAGGATTGAAAAGACAAGAAGAAGTCATTGAAATCGAAATTCCGGCAGGAGTAGAGGAAGGCATGCAATTGAGTGTTCAAGGACGCGGAAATGCAGGTCCATTCAACGGTGTCGCTGGAGATTTGATCGTCGTAATCGAGGAAATTGAGCACGAAGAACTACGTCGCGAAGGCGAAAACGTACACTTCGACGCCTACATCAATTTTGTGGATGCCGTACTAGGTGAGTCCATTGAAGTGCCAACAATTGGCGGTAAAGCGAAAATCAAAGTCGAGCCTGGAACACAAAGTGGAAAAGTACTTCGCTTGCGTGGAAAGGGATTGCCAAGTGTTCAAGGATACGGAACGGGTGATCAATTCGTTCACATTCACATCTTTACACCAACCACGATTTCCAAAGAAGAAAAAGAAATCTTGGAAAAGTTAAAAGAAAGTGAGAACTTTAGTCCAAGTGCAGCACAGAAAGAAAAAGGATTCTTCAAGCGTATGCGCGACATGTTCCATTGATGAAATTTATCGATTTAGCGGAAAACGGTAACAATACTCCTCTGAGTTATGTCAGCGGAATTCTGCTCATTTTTATTTTATACTTTCTAGGAAGCCTAGGGATTTTAGTGGACCTCCACTACAATTTCCCCACGTTATCCATTGAATCAATGGATACGGAGTTCTATCAAACGATGGGACATACGCGTTTTCTATTTTGGGTGTTATTCCCCTATTTACTCGTATTTATTGGCGTTTTGCTTCATCATCGGTGGATGCATCAGCGTCCTATCTTGCAGGCATTTACTGCGATGGAAAACTTTCGTTGGAAACG
The DNA here is from genome assembly GCA_041176665.1 of Bacteroidota bacterium. Taxonomy (GTDB): domain Bacteria; phylum Bacteroidota; class Bacteroidia; order Flavobacteriales_D; family Crocinitomicaceae; genus UBA952. Next base: position 9,448 of record JBEDCT010000241.1, read on the forward strand.
TTCGTTTTTCGCCTTCTTTTTGATCTTATTCTTGATGCTTGGAATGATGTCCATACAGATTTATGCAGATTCGTTCAATCACGGACAGGCATTTACCTTTCAGTTTAATCCATCCAAGTTTTTTCCGTTATTACTGCTGAGTTTAGTGATGTTGCCCATTCAAACGACCTGTGAAGAATTGTTGTTTCGTTCCTATTTATTGAAAGGACTGAAGTTGCGCATCCAACGTACCGGAACTTCCATTTTGTTGAGTGCGCTGATGTTCGGAATGATGCACATTGGAAATCCGGAGATTCAAGAAATCGGATATCACATGTTGGTTTATTACATTCTTTCTGGTTTGTTTTTAGCCTTGATTACAACCGTGGATGACGGACTCGAATTAGCGATTGGTTACCATGCGGCAAACAATTTAATTGCCGCCATTTTTGTAACGACGGATTGGCAAGTTTTTCGAACGGATGCGCTATTCCTAAATCACGAAGAACCAGGAGATGGTTGGTCATCCTTGATTTTCCTTCTCATCTTATTCCCGAGCCTATTTTTACTCTTCAAGCGCATGTATCGTTGGCCAAGTTGGAAAGAAATCATACGAAGCATGTGAGTATTCTCCGCTTTTTTTTAGCTTTACCTTAGTTATGCTTGAAATCAACAACCTTCAAAAGTCCTTTCAACGGAAAATTGCCCTCGATGACATTTCTTTGTCAGTTGGTAAAGGAGAAATTTATGGCTTACTTGGTCCGAATGGAGCGGGAAAAACGACCATCATTCGCATCATCAATCAAATCATTGAAGCCGATTCCGGAACCATCCGATTTAACGGTCAACTCATGACGCAAGCTCAGTTGGCGCAGATTGGATACTTACCGGAAGAACGAGGCTTGTACAAAAACATGCAGGTTGAAGAACAATTGATTTTTCTAGCTCAATTACGTGGTTTAACCAAAAGCGAGGCACAGCGAAATGTGACGCATTGGCTGACGAAATTCGGCATTCAAGATTGGCGGTCGAAACGCGTGGAATCCTTATCCAAAGGAATGGCGCAGAAAGTTCAGTTTATTGCAGCTTTGGTTCACGATCCACAGTTGTTGGTTTTGGACGAGCCACTCAGCGGATTCGATCCAGTTAACGTGGAATTGATCTTAACAGAAATGAAAGAGTTGAAAGCGAGTGGAAAAACCATCATCCTTTCAACACACAATATGCAAAGTGTGGACGAAATTTGCGATCGTGCGAGTTTGATTCACGAAGCGAAAAAATTAGCAGAGGACACTGTTTGGAATTTACGTGAACAACACAATCAAGGTGAATACTCTGTTCGATTTAAAGGAAATATGATTGGATTCGTGAATGCACTTTGGACAGACTTTGAATTGCTTGGACACGAAGAAATTGGCGACAATCGCTTCATGGCGAAATTAAAAATGCGTGGAGCGAGTCAGATGAACGATTTAATCAACGCCTTAGTCGGCAAAGTAGAATTGGAATTAATAGAGAAAAAATTACCGTCCATGCAGGAAGTATTCATCAGCATCATTCGAGGAAAGGAGGAAGCACATGCGTAATTTCTGGTTACTCACGAAACGAGAATGGTCGGAGCGCGTTTGGAACCGCACCTTCTTGTGGATGTTGTTCATTGGTCCGATCATTTGCTTATTGATGTTAGCGTTCTTGTTCAAAGCGGGCGACGAAGGTAAGCAAAGCATCAACGTACTCATTGTCGATCCAGCAGAGTTAATGGATCACCGTGTGATGGCGCAAGCGGAGCACGAAGTACATTACTTTTTCATCGACGATTACGTGGAAATTGAAGAATTCCGCGATGGATCAACGTATCAAAAGTTTGATGCGATGGTGGAAAT
>JBEDCT010000242.1:0-3310 GCA_041176665.1 Bacteroidota bacterium
GTTTCAAGCGCTTTTTCATGTGTGAGCCGAGTTTACATCCCGATACATGTTGAATATTTGTCACTTTAATCTGACTCGTATCCGTTTTTCCACCCGCCCCCATGTGACTGATGATTTTTACTTTTTTGCGTTTACAGGCAATCAACCATTCCAATTTTGGTGTCACGGAGTCAATGCAGTCCATGACGTAGTCAGGCTGATGTTCGTCCAATAATTCCCAAACACGGTCCGGCAGCACAAACTCTTCGACGATGTTCAACTGTATTTCTGGATTAATGTCCCTAATACGTTCTGCGAGTACCACCGCTTTATTGATGCCAATGGTACTATCAAGCGCTGTTAATTGGCGATTTTTATTTGTTGGATCAAAGACATCTCCATCGATGATGGTCATCTTGCCAATTCCTGCTCGTGCGATGAATTCTCCGGCAAAGGAACCAATCCCACCGAGTCCGACAATCAACACATGTGCATTTTTCAAACGGTCCATTTGTTCTTTGGAAAACAATAATTCCGTTCGTTCCAACCAATTTACCATGATATTTTTTTTCGCAAAGATATTTCATTCTTGCTCAATTGAACGAGAAAAATCAAGTTGACAAACATCAAAAGTGAACGTGAACCATGATTTTTTACTATATTCGGCAGGTAAACTAAACTATTTTTATGGAAAATAATGCACAAAAAGGACATCCAACAGGACTTTGGTACTTGTTCGGAACAGAAATGTGGGAGCGCTTTGGCTACTACTTGATGCTAGGGATTTTCTCCCTTTATATGATCGATGGATGGAATAATGGAGGAATGGGATTCGATGCGGGGAAAAAATCTGACATCTATGGAACGTATTTAGGATTAGTGTATTTAACTCCGTTTATTGGTGGACTTTTAGCCGATCGTATTTTAGGATACCGTCGTTCCATTATTATGGGTGGAATTATGATGTCTGCAGGATATTTCTGTTTATCGATTCACAACGAAACCGCGTTTTACGTGGCATTGATGTTGATCATTCTTGGAAATGGATTCTTTAAACCAAACATCTCTACGCTTGTAGGAAACCTATACAGTGCAGATGATATGAAGGATAAAAAAGATGCTGGATACAACATTTTCTATATGGGAATTAACATCGGAGCATTCATTTGTAACTTCGTTGCAGCGTACATGCGCATCAATTACGGTTGGGGACATGCATTCGCAGCAGCTGGAGTTGGAATGTTAATCGGTGTGGCTATTTTCATTTTAGGGACGAAACACATCAAACATGTGGATGTCGTGAAACCCGTTCAAGAAGGAGATATGTCGACTGTTCGCATTTTCTCTATGACCGTTCTACCAATGTTCGTCTTTGGTATTCTTGGATACATGCTTCCCGGTAATTTCTTAGGTTCAGATACAAATGATGCCTTCATTATTGGTTGTTTACCTGTTATTGCCTTCTTTATTTATTTGGCGTTTAAATCTGAAGCGAAAGAAAGCCGCGCAATTAAAGCATTACTTGCTGTATTTGCGTGTGTGATTTTATTCTTTGCGATTTTCCACCAAAATGGAGATGCGTTAACTGTTTGGGCAGAAGATCATACGAACCGTGAAATGTCTGAAGGTGTTGCAAATGTCGCTGGAAGTGTCGGAATGGCTCAAGTTGTTGTAAACAACGACATCGTTTCTTCTTCTGATAGCGAATTTAAAGCAACGATTGATTCCATGCGTAAAGTGGAAGAAGGAATGCCGAAAGTAACGAAAGCAGAATTAAAAGCGAAAGCTGATTTATCTGGAGAAATTTCTCAATTGGAAAGTTCACGCAAGTATTTCGCAACCTTACCGAAGGATGAAGTTCCTGCGAAAGGTGAGGACATGAAATTATATTCGACAGAGTTATATCAATCAATTAATCCATTCTGGGTAGTGACATTGACACCTATCGTCGTTGGATTCTTTGGTTGGATGCGTCGCCGCAAAAGAGAACCGAGTACACCAACAAAAATCGCGATTGGATTAGTGATTACTGCATTATCTGCATTAGTAATGGTTGGAGCTGTATTTGCTACCAATGGAATGTCTGCAAAAGCAGGTTCAATTTGGTTAATTGCTTCTTACGGTGTGATCACGATTGGTGAACTTTGTTTATCACCAATGGGACTATCACTCGTATCGAAATTATCTCCTCCTCGTATTACAGCACTAATGATGGGTGGTTTCTTCCTTGCGATTTCCGTTGGAAACAAACTTTCTGGAATGTTATCTAGTTTATGGGAAACCATTCCGGAAAAACAAAACTTCTTCTATTTGAACTTTGGATTGGTCATGGCAGCTGCTGTTATTCTATTCTTAATGCTCCGTTGGTTAAATGGTGTGATGAAAGAGAACAATGTTCAATAAATTCATTTTAAAGCCTCTGATTTCAGAGGCTTTTTATTTTAATACCTAGTTTAAAGATGCAAACACTCGAACAAATACAAAATTTCGAAGGAAAATACCCAAAACAGATTTGGAGCCTATTTTTCACGGAAATGTGGGAACGTTTCTGCTTTTACGGTAACCGTGGAATGTTAGTCGTTTTCATGACCAACATTCTTTTCTTTTCCGACCAAGAAGCAAATTTGAAATATGGCGCCATTCAAGCATTCGTTTATGCCTTTACTTTTATCGGCGGACTATTTGCTGACAAAATCTTAGGATTTCAAAAGTCATTGGTTTGGGGCGGTATTTTAATGATTCTCGGTAGTTTGATCCTCGGATTAGATGCAAAAGCGAATTTCTTTTATGGAATTTGTTTAATCATCATTGGAACCGGATTTTTCAAACCAAATATTTCCACGATGGTGGGTGAATTGTACCGCGCAGGGGATTCGCGTCGCGATGCTGGATTTAGCTTGTTTTATGCAGGAATTAACCTTGGTGCCTTATTCGGTGGTGGACTTTGTGTTTACGTAGGAAAAACCTATTCGTGGAATATGGCCTTTGCCTTGTCTGGGATTTTTATGACTGTTGGATTAATCAATTTCTTATTGACACGCAAAAGTCTTGGTCCAATTGGTCAAGCACCCGTAAAATCAGACGAGAGGACAGCAAAAAGAAATCAGTATTTGGTATACGGTGGATCGGTATTATCCATTCCGTTCATTTACGCAATGATTACGAATACCGCTTACACGGATATCTTCATGTACATTATCGGTCCAGCAACCCTACTCTACTTGATATTCGAAATGAGTAAACTCGATTGGGAGCAAAATAGAAAATTAGTCGGGGCGATGATCTTCATTTTCCTATCGATCATCTTTTGGTCGTTTTTTGAGCAAAGTGG
>JBEDCT010000243.1:0-5354 GCA_041176665.1 Bacteroidota bacterium
AAGAAAGCACATCAAGAAATCTTGACTGCTTACCGCACGAATAAAGAATTCAAAAAGAAAGTGGATGAAGCTGCGAAAAAAGTGATTCGCATGAAAATAGCAATGGGATTACTTCAGGTAAATTAACCTAAGTATAAATCAATTAATCCTTCAGGAGCTTTTACATAAAGCTCCTTTTTTTTGCGCTGAACTTTTTGTACGAGTCCATCAAAAATTGGAAGCAATACTTCTACCCCATTTTTATTTAACTGCAATAATGGATTTGCGGCCATATCGATCACATTCTCAACAATTCCTACATCACCATGTACTTCATCTATTACCGTGTAACCAATGATTTCATGATCATAAAAAGAGGTCTGATCTAATTCCTTTAAAAATGCTTCAGGAAGATAAACGGGTTTTTTCAAAATGCGTTGAGCATCTTGTTCACTATCGACACCTTGGAATTTCACCGCAACGAACCCCTTGGTTTTAATCTTTATGTTTTGAACGAAAAAAGGAACAAGTCCTCCATCAATTTCCACGAATACGGCATCTAATGTTGCGTAATCAGCTGGATTAGAAACGTCTAAAAACAACGAAACTTCACCTTTAAATCCGTGAAGTTTCGCTATTATTCCTAAATAAAAACAATCTTTTTTTTGCATATAGCTTATTCAGCCGCAGTTTCTTCTGATGCTTCAGGAGCTGCTTCTTCAGCAACTGGTGCTTCTTCAACAACTGGTGCTTCTTCAGCAACTGGTGCTTCTTCAACAACTGGAGCTTCTTCAACAACTGCTTCTTCGACAACTGGTGCTTCTTCAGCAACTGGAGCTTCTTCAACAACTGGAGCTTCTTCAACTGAAGCCTCTTCAACTGCTACTTCCTCTGCAACAACTTCTTCCTCAACAACTTCTTCCACTTCTGGTGCGTTTTTAGCTGCAATAATTGCTGCTTTCGCTTCATTCGCTGCTACTTCTGCTTGTTGACGAGCAATTTTCTCTTGTGCTGCATTTTTCACCAATCCATCAACTTTGTTCTGAACTTTTGAATCTTTATCAGCCAACCATTGTGCAAATTTCTCTTCAACTTGCTCAACTGTTAATGCGCCTTTTTTAACTCCGTTTAAAAGGTGGTTTTTGTACAAAACTCCTTTGTAAGATAAAATTGCACGAGCAGTATCCGACATCTCAGCACCTGTTTGAACCCAATTTAAAGTTGCCTCGAAATTGATGTTAATCACTGCTGGATTTGCTGTTGGATTATACGTTCCTAATTTTTCGATGAATTTACCATCTCTTTTTGCACGACTGTCTGCTGCAACCAAATGAAAAAATGGTTTACCTTTTTTACCGTGTCTCTGTAATCTGATTCTTGTTGCCATAATTTTACAATTTGAGGTACGAAACCTACGTTTATAAATGAATTTGAAGGTGCAAAGATACAAAGGTTTTTTGAATTCCAAGAATTCTGAGGGAAGATTCTACTTTCCTTTAGCCTTAATGACAATAATTACGGTGTAAAACATGATTTTTATGTCCAAAGCTAGACTTCTATTTTTGAGGTAAATCAAATCGAATTTCATGCGTTGCAGCATTTGATCTACATTTTCGGCATATCCGTACTTCACTTGTCCCCATGATGTAATTCCTGGCCTCACCTTGGTTAAATGAATATATTGTGGTTCCACCTGAACAATTTGATCAATGTAGAATTGTCTTTCTGGACGAGGACCAACGAGCGACATTTGCCCAAGTAAGACATTCAAGAACTGCGGAAACTCGTCAAGTCTTGTCTTACGCATATATCGTCCAATTGGCGTAATACGAGGATCTCCTTCCGTTGATAGTTGTGGTCCTTGTTGTTCTGAATTCACAAACATCGTCCGAAATTTGATGATTCGAAAAACCTTTCCATTAATCCCTACCCTTTCTTGTAAGAAGAAAATTGGTCCAGGAGAGGAAAGTTTAACAGCCAAAGCGGAGAACAGATAAAAGGGTATCAAACCGATAACGGCAATGAGTGAAAAGACAATGTCCATCAAACGTTTAATCGCTTGTTGCCAAAACGGCATTGCATCTGGAATGATTTCGATCAATAATGCCCCATAGATATTGGTCATTTCCACTGAACCGGAAAGAATCGCATACATATCCGGCAGTAACTTGATGCGAATACGTCCATTGTCCACCCGGGAAATAATATCCTTTAAACGGTTGTGATCTGAGCTCTCCACTGCGAGAATGACTTCTTCCGCTTCGTATTGACTCATGACTTCTTCTAAATTGTTGGCATGACCGAGATATGGAACAATTCCATCCAACAGGGTATCCTTGCCATTCACGTTCACGTAACCAATGAAAGAATTGGTATTTTGTTCTTGTTGAATAAGTTCGTTGTATATCTCTACCGCCTTCTCATTCCCTCCAATGATAATTGTTTTGAATCCGTGTCCGTTACTTCGGATAAAGCGAATGAGCAAGGTATTAAAAATCAACCGTGGAATAAGTGCAATGAAAAAATGCAATCCAAATAAGAAGAAAATGGAGCGATAGAAATTTTGATAGGACTTAACGTCGTCGTCGATTAGTAAAGTGAAAAACAAAATAATGGTTCCCAAAAAGGAAGCAACCACCGTTAGATTGACCATTTGTAGTCGAAACATTCGACGAATGTCATGGTATGTTCCTTGAATGAAATAAAAGAACACCCAAAACAAAGGCACAAGTGTTAGTCCTAAATAAAACTTCGAATCTGGATTAAATACTTCTCCTTCTATTTGTGTTTTGCGCAGGTAGAAAAACACTCCCCATGCCAATGCAGCGAATAAGTAATCGATTAAAACCAAACAAGAAGCCCAAAAACGATCTTTCATGTTACTTATAAACGATTTTAATGTTATCGATGCAAATGAACGTTTCCGTCTGTAAGGAGTCTAAATTCGCTTTGAATGTTTGAACAAAATTTGATCCATTGATGGAATTTCCAATTAATTCCGTCAATTCAATGTACATTTTCTTCCATTTTACTGCGTTGAATGTCTGTTCGTTAAACCCTGCATTATCTTGGTAAAAATTACCATTTAAACTGAGCGCCAAGAATCCTTGTACAAATGTATTGGTGTTGAAGTAATCCACCTCGATGAAACATGGTTTATTCTTTGGAATGGACAATTGTTCGGTGGTATTCGCCACCCAAACGGAATCGGTTTCAGTTAGTACTACTTTTCCGTAATTAAATCCATTGAAGGGAGTCAAATTATCACTGGAAACAAATAAACTTGCCATACTTGTATTCGGATCATCTTGTATTTTGATGGATGCATCCTCGAAGTCTTCAATCCAAAAATTTAAATTATCAACGTAATTCGTAACCGGATTCACGGTTAATGTTTGATCTTTTACCAGTTTTGAATTTATCTCGTAGACATTCATAAATGGATAAATCTTTTTATCCGAAGCTATTCCGTTATTCCGAACGGCTGGATAGATTTTAATGTTCACATTTCCATCTTTCAAAATGGGAATTTTAAATGGGGTTTGAAAACAACCAATCATTTGATCATCGATGTACAACCACACATCACGAATGTCCTGTGACAATTGTCCTTCCGAACCTGAGAGAGATGGATTAGCTACAAGCACAAAAGGATTCACCTTAATCCAAGACGGATTGGGATTATTTTTAATACATGCAGACAATAGGCCTACCAAAACAAGGTACAATAAAACTCTCATCTATTCGTTAACGCGTTTATTCGGTTTTTATTTTAAAAAATGATTGGATTCATGGATTTGATCTAAAATAAGCTCCGCGATTTGCAAGGCACGGTGTCCATCTGTTAGGCTTACCAAAGGAATGTTACCTTCGCGAATTGATTGAGCAAAGGAAAGGAGTTCTAATTTAATTGCGTTTGATTCCACTACAGAAATCACCGTTTGATGAAATTGACGATCCTCATTCGAAACTTCTACGATTTCATGTCGTTCCGCCGTCTTGTTCAAAAAGTCTACGGACACATGTGCATCACTCATGAAAAATAAGGATTTCCGTTCTCGTTGATCAGCAACCCTCGAAGCATAAAGATAAGCCGAACAACCATTTTCGAAGGATAAATGTGCAGAAGCTACATCGATAGAGTCACTTAGGACATTCATTCCAAACGCCTCGATTTTTTTTACATTTGAATTGGCAATGGTCAAGGCAATATCGATGTCATGTATCATTAAATCATACACAACAGATACATCTGTTCCTCTTTTTTGAAAAGGCGCCGTTCTTCTCGATTCGATGTGTAAAGGATTCTGAAGGAAAGGGTCCGCTGCAATTAATGCCGGATTAAATCGTTCTACATGTCCAACTTGAACCACTACTCCAGCCTCCTGTGCATATAGCAACAATTTCTTCGATTCCTCAACGTTCAAACACACTGGTTTTTCAATAAAGACATGCTTTCCTCTTTTGAGGGCTTGCACGGCAATTGGAAAATGTGATTGAGTTGGACTTGAGATGAGCAGTGCATCTACGTCAACAATCAACTCCTCTAATTCTGGGTAGGACGTTAAGTGAAAATCGCGTTCAACTTCATTCGCTACTAATTGGTCTGTATCATAAAATCCAAGCACCTCAAAATCGGATGACAATTCAAGCAAATTTCGCAAATGAATTTTACCAAGATGACCAGTTCCAACTAGACCGATTTTCAACATATCTTCAACAAACAGATTAAAAAAAAGCCATTAATCGAAAGACTAATGGCTTTAAGCTGATATAAACTAATTTTATTTTTTTACAGAATCAACAACCGCTTTAAAAGCATCTGGGTGGTTCATCGCTAAATCTGCAAGTACTTTACGATTTAATTCGATTCCACTTTTGTGTACTGCTCCCATAAATTGAGAATAACTCATACCGTGTAGGCGTGCACCTGCATTGATACGTGTGATCCACAATGAACGGAAATTTCTTTTCTTTTGTTTACGACCTGAATATGCGTAAAGCATACCTTTTTCGATAGCATTTTTAGCTACGGTCCAAACATTTTTTCTTCTTCCAAAGTAACCTTTGGCTAGTTTCATCAAGTTCTTTCTTCTTGCTCTTGACGCTACGTGATTTACTGATCTTGGCATAATTTTAAGTTTTTTGATAAAGAGTGCTTCAACATAGAAGACTTAGGTACTCGTTACCGGGTTAAACAATTTACAAACCAACTAAGGACTATTTCATGCACAATTGCAACTTAATATTCGAAAGATCGGCACTATGTACCAAACCTGAATGTGTCAAGTTACGCTTGCGTTTCTTAGCCTTTTTAGTTAAAATGTGGCTTTTAAAAGCGTGTTTACGCTTGATTTTTCCACTCCCAGTGATGG
>JBEDCT010000244.1:0-4275 GCA_041176665.1 Bacteroidota bacterium
AAACAATTATCAAGAAGCCGGTTATTACGGAAAAAGCAACAAAATTGAGCGAGCTTTCTAATCGCTTCACTTTTGAAGTAGACCGTAAGGCCAATAAGATCGAAATTAAAAATGCCATCGAGAAGATGTATGGAGTACATGTCACAGATGTTCATACATTAAATTATGGTGGTGGTAAATCCTCTGTGAAGTACACAAATAAAGGCATTGTTGAACAAAAAAGTAAACAATGGAAAAAGGCTGTCGTAACCGTAGCAGATGGTGAAACCATTGATTTATTTAACAATTATTAATGTTCAACCATGAGTCTTAAAAAATTCAAACCAACAACCCCAGGTCAACGTCACAAAGTGGCTATGGAGTTCGCTGATATTACAGCATCTTCACCTGAAAAAAGCTTGGTTTCAAGTATGAAGAAAAGCGGTGGTCGTAATAACGACGGTCGTATGACAATGCGCTACTTAGGTGGTGGTCATAAACAAAAATATCGTATCATCGATTTCAAACGTAACAAATTTGATATTCCTGCAACGGTAAAAACGATTGAATACGATCCAAACAGAACGGCAAATATTGCACTTTTGTTTTATGCAGATGGAGAGAAACGATACATCATCGCTCCAACTGGAATGAAAGTAGGAGATCAGATTTTATCCGGTAAAAACGCAACTCCAAATGTTGGACATGCGATGTACTTATCAGATGTTCCATTAGGAACAGTGATTCACAACATCGAATTGAAACCAGGAGCTGGTGGGGTAATTGCAAGAGGAGCTGGAACGTATGCACAATTAAATGCACGTGATGGTAAGTATGCAATCATCAAAATGCCATCAGGTGAAACTCGAATGATATTAACTACTTGTCTAGCTACAATTGGTTCAGTGTCTAACTCTGAACACAACTTAGTCGTATCTGGAAAAGCTGGTCGCTCAAGATGGTTAGGCCGTCGTCCACGTGTTCGTGGTGTGGTTATGAACCCTGTTGATCACCCGATGGGTGGTGGTGAAGGAAGAAATTCTGGAGGACACCCAAGATCGAGAAATGGTATGCCTGCGAAAGGATTCAAAACAAGATCCAAAAGCAAGTATTCTGATAAGTTTATTGTAGAAAGAAGAAAAAAATAGGATATGAGTCGTTCATTAAAGAAACCGCCATTCGTTCATTATAAATTAATGAAAAGAGTTGACGATGCTCAAGCTGCTAGCAGCAAGGCTGTAATTAAAACTTGGTCTCGAGCGTCTACAATTACACCTGAATTTGTTGGATTGACATTCGCAGTTCATAACGGAAATAAATTTATTCCGGTATTTGCAACTGAGAACATGGTTGGTCACAAATTAGGAGAGTTCTCCCCCACACGTAATTTCCGTGGGCATGGAGGTAATAAAAAAGATAAGAAACGTTAAGATTTAAAGCAGTCATGGGAGCCAGAAAACGCTTAAGAGCTGAACAGCTTAAAGAAAACAAGAAGTCAATTGCGATTGCGCATTTGAATAATTCGGGAATATCTCCTCGTAAGATGAGATTAGTTGCTGATTTAATTCGCGGAGTTGAAGTAAATAAAGCATTGAACATTTTACAATTCAATGGCAAAGTTGCTTCGACAAGTCTAGGTAAGTTATTGCGTTCAGCAATTGCTAACTGGGAAACAAAAAACGAAGGTTCTGACATCAGTCAAGAAAAGTTAGTTGTTAGTCGAGTTGAAGTTGGTGGTGGAACTATGTTGAAAAGAATTCAACCAGCACCTCAAGGTAGAGCACACAGAATTAGAAAAAGATCGAACCACGTTACGATCGTAGTTGACGGTACTAAATAAGTTTAAGAAATGGGACAAAAGACAAATCCAATTGGAAATAGACTAGGTTACATCACTGGATGGGAGTCAAATTGGTATGGAGGAAAGGACTACAAAGATAAAATTGTAGAAGACGACCAAATCCGTAAATATTTGAGCGCACGATTGGCGAAAGCAAGCATTGCTAAAATCATCATCGAACGCACCTTGAAGTTAGTAACTGTTACCATCAACACCGCTCGTCCAGGAGTAATCATTGGAAAAGGTGGTCAAGAGGTTGACAAACTAAAAGAAGAGTTGAAAAAATTGACGAAGAAAGAAATTCAAATCAATATCTTCGAGGTGAAACGTCCTGAATTGGACGCTCGATTGGTAGCTGATGGAGTTGCTCGTCAACTTGAAGCACGTATCTCTTTCCGTCGCGCTATTAAAATGGCAATCGCAGGAACAATGAGAATGGGTGCGGAAGGAATTAAAATCAAGATTTCTGGACGTTTGAATGGTGCGGAGATGGCACGTTCTGAAATGTACAAAGACGGTAGAACACCTCTTCATACATTTAGAGCTGATATCGACTATGCATTAGCTGAAGCGCACACGACTTATGGTCGTTTGGGTATCAAAGTTTGGATTTGCCGTGGTGAAGTTTATGGTAAGCGTGACTTATCTCCTAATATCGGTGTAGCAACTGGTGGTGGAAACAACAACAATGGTGGCGATCGCAAACCTGCATCGTTCAAGAGAAAGAAAAAGTAATTAGAGACAGTTAAATTAACAGGAAATGTTACAGCCTAAGAGAACAAAATTTAGAAGAGTACAGAAAGGAAGAAATCGTGGATTGGCGCACAGAGGTTCGACAATTGCGTTTGGTTCTTTCGGATTAAAGGCTTTGGAACCAGGATGGATTACTTCACGTCAAATTGAAGCTTCCCGTATCGCCGTTACACGATACATGAAGCGTGAAGGAAAAGTTTGGATTCGAATATTCCCAGACAAGCCGGTGACCTCTAAGCCAGCTGAAGTACGTATGGGTAAAGGTAAGGGAGCTCCTAGTCATTGGGTTGCAGTGATTAAACCGGGTTGCATCATGTTTGAAGCAGACGGCGTACCTTACGAAATCGCAAAAGAAGCTATGCGTTTAGCTGCACAGAAGTTACCTGTGAAGTGTAAATTCATTGTTCGAAACGATTATGTTTTACCAATTTAAGATTGAAACATGAAACAAGAAGAAATCAATAAACTATCGATTGAGGATTTAAAAAATCGTCTAGTTGAGGTCAAAGGACAATTGTCAAATTTGAAATTAACTCACCGAATGGCGCCAATTGAAAATCCATTACGCATTACAGCAATGCGCAAAACGGTTGCAAGATTGAGTACAGAATTAACAAAACGTTCAAATCAAGCTTAGGCTTGAACTAAAAAAATGAACATGGAAGAAAATCGAAATTTAAGAAAAGAAAGAATTGGTGTCGTTACTAGTAACAAAATGGAGAAATCTATCGTAGTTGCTGTGGAGCGTAAAGTGAAGCACCCGAAGTACGGGAAATTCGTGAAAATGACCACTAAATTCGTTGCACATGATGAAACAAATGATTGCCACATTGGTGACCTTGTTAAAATCATGGAAACACGTCCTTTGAGTAAATCAAAGAACTGGAGATTAGTAGAAATTGTTGAAAGAGCTAAATAACCGGAGAGATGATACAAACAGAATCCAGACTATCAGTTGCTGACAATTCGGGAGCCAAAGAAGTACTTTGCATCCGAGTTCTAGGCGGAACAAGAAGACGTTATGCTTCAGTAGGCGACAAAATCGTAGTTACTGTAAAAAGCGCTATGCCAAATGGAGCAGTGAAAAAAGGTTCCGTGGCGAAAGCAGTAGTTGTTCGCACAAAAAAAGAAATTCGTCGTGCTGACGGATCTTACATCCGTTTCGATGATAACGCATGTGTGATCTTAAACCAAGGTGGTGAAATGAGAGGTACTCGTATTTTCGGACCAGTTGCTCGCGAACTAAGAGAGAATAACTACATGAAAATTGTTTCATTAGCACCTGAGGTGTTATAATTATTGAAAAATGCAGAAGAAACTACACATTAAAGTTGGCGACACCGTGAAAGTGATTTCAGGTGAGTCCAAAGGTCAAGAAGGGAAAATCTCTTCCATCGACCGCGAGAAAATGCGTGCTACTGTATCAGGTGTAAACATGATTAAAAAGCACAACAAACCAAGTGCAGCTAACCCACAAGGTGGTATTGAAGAGAAAGAAGGTACACTTCACATCTCAAACCTTATGGTAGTTGCAGGAGGAATTGCTACACGCATCGGTCGTAAAGACGAGAAAGGAAAATTAGTTCGTTATTCAAAGAAATCAGGGGAGGTGATTAAATAATGAGTTACACACCAAGATTAAAAGAAAAGTATAGAGGCGAGATTATGCAAACGCTTCAGGAACGTTTCGGATACAAATCCGT
>JBEDCT010000245.1:0-30935 GCA_041176665.1 Bacteroidota bacterium
TAACAATACGGATTCAGAAGTTGTATTATCGGGTATTTTACACAAAGAATTTCTCCAGTATGAAACGAAGGTTCGTATGCCAATAGGTCGTTTGAATGCTTTGGTAAACTTACTTCAAAAAAACAACGATCAATTCGATCTTTACGATCATATGTGTTGTTTTAACTTGGGATTCGTCACCGAATACAATGTGGTATTGCCGGCTGAATTAAACCGAATGTTTACACAGCAAGAATTGAAAGGTGAAGCGTTGGTTCCGCTGAAGCAGATTTGCGCTTAAGGCTGAATGTAAACTGTTTCTTCGTTTACTTTTTCTGCTTCAATTTTAATGATCCCTGCACCGGATTTATTTCCTTTTTTCGCATCGATGTCAAGTACAGCTACACCTGCTTGTCCCAATTGGTACAAATCATTGTAATTGAATGTTGCCATCCCGTTTAAATTTGTGAAAGCGGTATCAATAACAGCAACTTGTTGAGGCGTATTTTGGGTATTTGTACCATATAAAACAACCATCGCGTTACTCACACTTGCGTTGTTTTCATCTTTGATATAAATATTAGCAACGGTATCTAATTTTTTTCTACATGAAGTAGAAACAATAACAGAAAGGATGGCTAGTACAATGATATTTTTCATCTCAGTTTAATTTAGTTCGGTAAGTATATTGTTTTAACCGTTGTTGTGTGAACACGACAACGAGCATAGTCATATGCTACTTTATTGTTGTATTTAACAATGATATCAAAATAACCTGTGGTGTTCAGTTCACCTGAAACATTGAAATACTGATCCATGTCCACAACTGCGAATCCTGAAGCATTCGAAAATACAGTATCCACAAAAGGAAGTGTAGCGGGATTTGATTGTTGATCTCCAATGACGATCACTTTAGCACCGTCCATTAATTGATTCGATGATGAGCGAACAAATACCTTCAATACAGCAGGATCTTTGGACTCACAAGAAACACTGATAAGGATGACTAAGCTCAGTGTAAGTAGGTTAAAAAAGGTTTTCATATGCATTTGTAAGTTTCAAATTTACATTATTTTTTTTAAATGCTCAAATAGCATCATTGGATCACGATAACTACGCGATTTCTTTTTTCTTCTTCAATCTGTATGACTTGATTTCCGGTTAATCCGAAATAAAAAGCTTCAACTTTCAGCACTGCCACGCCAACTTGACCAGATTTGTAGTATTTGTCCATATCAAAAAACGCAAGTCCACCTGTATTTGTTGTGGTACTATCATTAATAATAGCTACTTGATTTGAATTAGAGGTAGGTTCAACGACCAACTTGACCTTCGCGTTTTTCACGAATTCCCCATTTGAAAATTGAACCGCTACTTCAAGCGTAGTCGGTTCTTTTTTGTAACAAGAACCGAGGATCATGGAACTCACTAGAACAAGGGTGATAATTCCATCGTACAGCTTGATTTTACCAATAAAATTCTTGTACATTTGCATGTTTTGGGCTGTTTAGCTATGAGTTAAACAACGATTGGGTCCGAAAAGTTACACTATGTCACAAGAAAATGAATATTAAAGAAATTTTAGAAGCTGTTCATGCATTCGAAATTCAATCAGCTACTGATTTAGAAAACTTTCGAATTCAATTTTTAGGTTCAAAAGGTCAAATTAAAGACCTATATGGAGCTTTAAAAAGTGTTCCCAATGAAGATAAAAGAGCAGTTGGACAACAAATCAATGAAGTGCGTCAACTCGCAGAAGATAAATTAGAATCGTTTAAACAGTTGCTTTCACAAAGCGCATCAGCAATTGACAAAGAAGATTTAAGTAAGCCAGGTTCTGACTCACTCATCGGAAGCCATCACCCACTATCACTTGTTCGCAAAGAAATCATCGAAATTTTTAACCGCATCGGTTATGTTGTTTCGGAAGGACCGGAAATAGAAGACGATTGGCACAATTTCTCCGCATTAAATTTCCCGCCTGAGCATCCGGCAAGAGACATGCAGGATACGTTTTTTGTGGAAAAAGGAGAGGTAGAAATGGCACTGCGTACACATACAAGTAGCGTTCAAGTACGTGTTATGGAAAATTCCAAACCGCCAATACGAACAATTTCGCCGGGTAGAGTATACCGAAACGAGGCCATTTCAGCACGTGCACATTGCTTTTTCCATCAAATAGAAGGCTTGTATATAGATAAAGATGTTTCGTTTGCTGATTTAAAGCAAACACTCCTGTTTTTTGCAAAGGAATTATTTGGAGAAAAAGCTTCGATTCGTCTGCGTCCATCTTATTTTCCATTCACGGAACCAAGCGCAGAGGTCGATGTTTCTTGTACCTTATGTCATGGTAAAGGATGTAATGTCTGCAAATATTCTGGCTGGCTCGAAATTCTCGGTTGTGGAATGGTAGACCCAAATGTACTAGATGCTTGCGGCATTGATTCAACAGTTTATTCTGGATTTGCTTTCGGTATGGGTGTGGAACGTATTGCACAATTAAAGTACCGTGTAACCGATCTTCGTTTATACTCAGAAAATGACATTAGATTTCTCAAACAATTTACCCCAGGAACATAATTATGGCGTGGAATATCATTTCGGATAAGGAGCAAGTCCAAAAAATAATTGAATCCAGTAGCGAAAAGCCTCAGGTTTTTTTTAAACACAGTACCCGTTGTAGCATTTCCTCAATGGCATTAAGACGATTTGAAGGCACAGGTATTTTAGATAACTCAAATGTCGACTGTTGGTACTTGGATCTTCTTTCTTACCGCTCGATTTCAGAAGAAATTGCTAGTCAAACAAAGGTGATACATCAATCTCCACAAGCCATTCTCTTTGTAAATGGACAAATGTGTTATGCGGAAAGTCATGGGATGATAGACGCTGATCAAATTCTACAAATTATAACTTAACGACATGAAAAAAGTTCTCGTTATTGTCATCGTAATCGGTTTGCTTGGAAGTTATTTGGTTCCAATGTTCATGAATGAATCAAAAAACACGGAGGCACCTTTTCAATTTGGTTTTTCGGATAACCTAGCTATTAAATTCGGAGATGTTGTGACCATTCCAATTGAAACAAATGGAGAAGTAAAAAATCTAAGCATCACATTTGCAGGAAAGGTGATTCAGAAATTTGCACAAACGAAAGAAAAGTTAAGTATTCAATTGGATTCCAAAAAATATCAAATCGGTGCTTATGAAATCGAAATGCAGGGAATGGATCAACAAGGACAATTTTTCACTGAAATCCGAAATGTCCGAATTCTTTCTGATGTGACCCCTGAAAAATGGAAGCTAGAAATCGTTCAACGTTTTCCTCACAACGAAAGCAGTTTCACTCAAGGACTTGCATTCTCTGGAGATCAGCTGTATGAAGGAACAGGAGACCCAAATCAGACCGGTGCATCGCTTGTTGCCAAGGTGAACTTAAAAACGGGAGAAATTGGACAGAAAATTGGATTAGATGCAACGCGATTTGGTGAAGGAATTACCATTCTTGGCGATCAAATCTTTCAGCTTACCTGGTTAAATCACAAGTGCCTTGTTTATAATAAGGAAACCCTCGAACTGCTAAAAGAATTTGATTATACAACAGAGGGATGGGGAATATGTACAGACGGTAAATTGCTCTATATGTCTGATGGTTCTGAACGAATATATGTGCGAAATCCAAAGAACTTCGACATCATTAAAACCATTGAGGTGTATACAAATGAATTTGCCATTCCTCGTTTAAACGAATTGGAGTTTGTCAACGGACTCATTTATGCAAATATTTGGACATCCAACGAAATCGCTGTCATTGACCCCCTATCGGGCAAAGTACTTGCTTTAATTGACGCCACTAATTTGGTAAATGAAGGGAAAGGAAATGGTGAGGTATTGAATGGAATTGCTTTTCATGCCAAATCGAATAAATTGTACATGACTGGAAAATTTTGGCCAACATTGTTCGAGGTGAAGGTACTGAAGTAAGGAACTTTATGATGAATTTTCATTTAAAAGGTCTTGCGTTGGCAATTTTTTTTGGTTTTCTTCGTTTGAAAAATTGAAAATAGCATATGGAGCAGACAACAAAAGATTGGAATGAATTAAAAAGCAACGATAGTTGGTCGATTTTTAAGATTATGTCCGAGTTTGTCGAAGGATTCGATCGGATGTCTAAAATAGGCCCTTGCATTTCCATTTTTGGTTCGGCTAGAACAAGCCCTAATAACCCCTATTATGCCCTCGGTGAGGAAATAGCTGCAAAATTTGCAAGCCTTGGTTATGGCATCATCACAGGTGGTGGCCCCGGCTTAATGGAAGCAGCAAATAAGGGGGCTCAGAAAGCGAATGGAAAATCCGTTGGTCTCAACATAGATCTGCCATTCGAACAAAATCACAATCCATTTATTGACCAAGAACACAACCTAGAATTCGATTATTTCTTCGTGCGAAAAGTAATTTTCGTGAAATATTCTCAAGCATTTGTCATTTTGCCTGGAGGTTTTGGAACGCTCGACGAGTTCTTTGAGGCCATGACCTTGATTCAAACAAAAAAGATAACGAAAAGACCCATCGTTCTTGTTGGTACATCTTATTGGATTGGCTTATTGAAATGGGTGGAAGAAACCATGTTATGGAAAGAAAACAATATTTCCTCTGATGACTTGGCACTGTACAAATTGGTCGATACAGCCGATGAAGCGGTTGATTACATCGAAGATTTCTATCGATCCCACGCACTATCTCCAAATTTCTGATAATTTAACGAAAAGGAAAGATTAACTTTGGGTATTGAAAACTGAAAAACTGTGTTCCAAAAAATAAAAAATTTTATTCTAACAAAACACTTCCTCAAACATATCGGATTGGTGGTATTGTTTTATTTAGTCCTTGTTTTCGCAACGGTCATCTACTTAGATTTAGCGACAAATCACGGTGAAAAAATTGCCGTTCCCAATTTTGTAGGGATGAACGGAGAAGAAGCGAAGAAGAAAATCGAAGAACTCGACTTGCAATACCAAATTCTTGATAGTATATACAATCCTAAAATGCCTGAAGGGACTGTACTTGAACAATTGGTGGAACCTACAGGGATTTCAAGAGTTCATGTGAAATCTGGACGCATCATTGGATTGAGATTAACTAAACGAACTCAAATGGTTGAGATGCCAAGTTTAGTGCACAAACAATTGCAGTTTGCAGAAAGTATTCTCGAACAACGTGGACTCAGATTTAGTATACAATACCGACCGACAAGCGAGGCGAATGGCTCTGTTTTGGACCAATTATACCGCGGAAGAAGAATCAAAGAAGGCGAACGTATTCCAATTGGTGCTGTTGTCACACTTGTTGTGGGACAAAATGATCAAGGAGAGCCAATTACCATACCAAATCTGGTCGGACTCACCATGACGGATGCGCGATTCATCATGGATACTTTAGGTGTCACATCCTACAATTTTGTTTGTCCGGATTGCAGCACTTCACAAGACTCGTTAGCTGCGATTATATTTAGCCAAACACCTGAATTTATTGAAGGTTCAACGGTGTTTAAATCGACGCAGTTTACACTCTCCATGAAACGAAATTTTTCAGACATCGAAAACCCTGAATGACATGAAACTGTTTCTTATTTTTTGTCTAATCACAGTAACTTCCTTTGCGCAACAGTTGGAAGTTGGTCCGATAACACAAAATGTTGATCTTCAAGGAAAACCCGCACATTTAAAGTCTGGAAACACCAACATTGACAGCACGTTTATTTATATTTCGGACACGCTTAACCTGCCATTCTTCGATGATTTTTCCTCCAATAAATTTCAAGTTTACGCCGCGCAATTTAACGACCCGGGAGTAACGAGTCAACTTTTTTATCACTTACTGAATCCAGCGACGATGTTGCCATTTAGTCCAAATGCAAGTTTTACCAATGGAGCTACCTTTAAGCGCACTTATGATAGTACAACGGATACCTTCATAGATAGCGTTTTTGCGACGATTTCAGTGAAAGTTGGTGATTTTTCATCTTATCCCATCAATTATCAAACAGAAGATTTATTTCCGCCATATTACATCTACGATACGGTGGGTGTTCCTGATGTAAGAGACACCATCTGGGTGACGAATCCAACGTATCTTCAAGATTCTGCTCGCGTCTTTTTCTCTACCCTAATGGATCAAAATGCTCATTGGCTGGATCGTCAAGCGTATTTAAATGAACGATTTGGATACAATCCAAGGTCTTTGGGTGTTGCTACTTTTGATGGCTTAGATGAATTCGGCTATCCATACGAAATTGGAACAGCGATCACGAACTACGCAGACCGCCTTACGAGCAAACCCTTAAACTTAGTGAGTTTAACTGCTTCGGATTCCGTTTACCTTTCTTTTCTTGTGCAACCTGAAGGACTTGGTGACATTCCAGAAACGGGGGATTCATTGGTTTTAGAATTGTATGCAAAGGATTTGGACCAATGGTTTAGAGTTTGGTCAGTCAATGGGGACACTACCTATGCTTTCAAACCAGTTCACATTCCAGTGAAGGACGCTAAGTATTTTAAGAAAGGATTTCAGTTTAGGTTTAAAAATTACGGTTCGTTAGCTGGGGCCTTGGATCATTTTCATATTGACTATGTTCATTTGCGCACACAGTCTTTTTTAGGAGATACTTTATTTAAAGATTTCGCCTTGGTTTACCCCCTAAATACCTTGTTAAAAACGTATACGTCAGTTCCTTGGGATCACTACAAACAAACTGCCGAGAATAAGATGAGTAACGCGTTAAAAGTAATGGTGCACAATGGGAGTCCCAACCCGGAAAATTACCAAAATGGAAGCGTCGTTTTTGGACAGGGAGGAACAACTTACGGAAACTTTACGTTACAAGGCTTTAATTTAGCAGAACAACAAATAAACTACGCTCCAAGCACAACGCACACTTCTTTCCATGATTTAACTGCAGGCGCGGAATTCCCTAAAAATTTAACTGGCAACGAGCAGTCATTCGAGGTGAATACAACTGTAAATGCTCAATTTCCGAATGATGTAAATAATGACCAGACTACTTTTACACAACACTTCTACAATTATTACAGTTACGACGATGGTAGTGCCGAGGCAGCGTTCGGTCCAACAGGAATACAATCAAGGCTTGCCATTTCCTACGAAGCATACGAAGCAGATTCCTTGATTGGAATCGCGATGCACTTTGTTCCATCGGTGACTGATGTCAGTAACAAGTTGTTTTTAATGACGGTTTGGGCCGATGATGGAACTGGAAATCCAGGTCAAGTGCTATATGAAGACGATGTTTTTAGTACACGGAGTCCTATTTATGGCACGAATCAAAACATGTTTATTAAGTATTATTTCCCAGATACCATGAAGGTTGCAGTTCCGACCAAGTTTTTTGTCGGTTGGAGGCAACTAGATCAAGAACGTTTAAACCTAGGCTTGGATAGAAATACGGATCAATCAGATAAAATAAAATTTAGTGTTGATGGCGGTGGATCGTGGATGTCCTCTCCTTTTGAAGGAAGTGCCATGATGAGGCCAATTTTTTCCACTTCACTTGATCCTATTTTGGGAATAAAAACGAATGAATCAACCGCTAATTTTTACTGTTACCCAAATCCAGTAATGGATGAATTACACTTTCAAAGTGACAGTCAGTTGGAAAATGAACGAAAGTTTATTTTTGATGCTGCCGGACGCTTGATTCTTGAGACTACCGAAAGTACCGTTTCCTTTGTCGATTTTCAGACGGGAATCTATTTTGTTTCCATTCCCTCCATTTCTCCAAAACCAGTTAAGATCATTAAACAATGACAGAGGAACAGGTTGTTGACCTCGAGAATGAAGAGGAAGAACTCTTCGAACACCACCGATTTAAAGCAGATCCAGGACAAGAAGCTATTCGAATTGATAAATTTCTTATCGACCGAATGGCAAATACTTCTCGAAATAAAATCCAAGTGGCTGCAAAAAACGGAAACATTCTCGTCAATGCAACAAAAGTCAAACAGAATTACAAAATTAAGCCTGGCGATGAAGTTTCCATTGTACTTCCATATCCGGTTAGGGAGATTGAACTAATCCCTCAAGACATTCCGATTGAAGTCGCTTACGAAGATGATGACTTACTAGTCGTGAATAAACCATCAAATATGGTTGTTCATCCGGGATATGGGAATTACTCTGGAACATTAGTGAATGCGTTAGTTTATTACATTCAAAATTTACCATCACCTCCCAAAGACTATTACGGCAGACCAGGATTAGTCCATCGCATTGATAAACATACGACGGGATTACTGTTGATTGCAAAAACAGAAATAGCGTTAATTGAGCTAGCTAAACAATTTTACAACAGAACAACAGAGCGCCGTTATCACGCACTTGTTTGGGGAGATTTAGAGGCTGGAGGAACGATTGAAGGTCACATAGGCCGATCCTTGAAGAATCGAAAAGTAATGGCTGTTTATGCGGATGGAGCACATGGTAAATCAGCAATTACTCATTACAAAGTACTGGAACGATTTGGCTTGGTAACACTGATTGAGTGCAAACTAGAAACCGGACGCACGCATCAAATTCGGGCACATTTTCAATCCTTAGGACATCCATTGTTTAATGATTTAGAATATGGAGGAAATAAAATCGTAAAAGGAACAAGGTCAGCAAGTTATGAACGCTTCGTTCAAAATTGTTTTGATTTACTACCTGGTCAGGCCTTACACGCAAAGACACTTGGATTTGTTCAGCCAACATCCCGGACTTATCTAGAGTTTGATTCTAAACTGCCTGAAGGCTTTGCAGAACTCGTAGAACGCTGGAGGAACTATTGTTCGGATTTTAAATAAATATTTCTTATTTTTGCTTTCCTCGGATGTATGTCTGAGCCTAAACCACGCTTTATGAAACAATTTTTTATTTTAGCTTTTCTTACGCTTTCCTTTACGCAGGTTGCTTTTGGACAAATCGCACCAGAACCTAAATACATCAGAAAAGCAAATGACACGTATTATTCAGGCAATTATTTTGAGGCAATAAAAGTTTGCCAAGATGCATATAAAACACTTGGTTACAAGGGTACTATCCGTCAGAAAGGCGAAATGGCTTACAAAATTGCTGACTCTTACCGTAATATGCAAGTGTATGATAAAGCGAACGAATGGTACGGTACATGTATTGAATTAAAGTATTTTGATGTTGTTCCAGAGGTATATTTCTACCGTGGTGACATGCAACGAATGTTGAAAGAATACGATAATTCATTAAAAAGTTACCGTGAATACAAAAGAATCGCACCAAATTCTCGCACCAAAGAATTGGAATCAGCAATGGCAGCGATTGAAAAATACCGTGATTTTGAATCGGAAGAATCGAATTACGTGATTAAATGTGAAGAGAAAATCAACTCAAAACAATATGACATGTCACCTTCTTTTGGAGACAAAAAAGGAAAAACGATTTACTTCGGAACAAGTAGAGATGAAGCTACAGGTGCTGATCGCGATCCAATTTCCGGTCAAAAATACATGGATATCTACAGTGCAGAATACGATGTAAATGGCAATCCAACAAATGTAAAATCAATTGACACCAAAGGCGTTGTGAATACCACACAAAATGAAGGAACTGCGTGTTTCGATTCGAAAAAGAAGAAATTATATTTCACGCGATGTCCAAACGCTGAAAAGATGGATTTAGGTTGTGAAATTTGGACTGCTGACTTAAGTGGTGAAGATTTTGAAAATCCAATGAGAATTTCTTTGAAAATGAACGATACTGTTTCCGTTGGACATCCATGTTTGACACCTGATGACATGATGTTGATTTTCGCTTCTGATATGACGCAAAGTGCAAACGGAGAAAAGAGTTTCGGTGGACGTGATTTGTGGTATGTAACTTATGACAAACGTTCTAAAATGTGGGACTCCGTTCCACACAACATGGGGGCAATGTTTAATTCAGCAGGTAACGAATTGTTTCCTTCTATTGGTCCAAAAGGACAACTTTATTTTGCGAGTGATGGTCTTCCAGGAATTGGAGGTTTAGATATCTTTGTTGCACAACGCGAAGGAGAAGAAAACAAGTGGTCTGGAACAAAAAACATGGGAGTTCCTTTCAATTCACAAGGTAATGATTATGGAATGTGTGACTTAGACGGAAGATCAGGATTCTTTACTTCGGAGCGTAAAACTTCATCTAGTAGCGAATACACCTCTGATATCTGGAGTTATTCCATTCCACCTAATTTGTACGACCTTCGTGTGATTGTTTACGAGTCAGGTAAGAAAACGAAAAAGTTAGCTGGGGCGAAAGTAACAGTAACCGTTTCTGATGGTACTACTTGGGAAGGAACAACAGATGCTAGAGGAAAAGTAAGCTGGAATGAGAAAGCTGACAAAAAAAGCAGATGGATTCTTGTCGGAAAAGATTACACCTTAAAAGCAGGGAAAGAAGGATACTACGAAGACAAACGTGGAGCTAAATTTAGTACTGTTGGACTAGATCAAAGTCAAACATTCATCCTAGAAATGCCCTTATTACCAATCGGTGAGATCCGCACGCCAGAAGTTCGTTACCCAGTTAGTCAATGGTCTTTCGTTAATGACGCGACGTGTATGAGTTTAGACTCATTGAAATTCTTAGATAGTATGTTAAGAGAATATCCAAACATTACAATTGATTTATTCTCTCACACGGATGCACGCGACACAGACGTGAAAAACCAAGTTCTCTCTGAAAACCGTGCAAAAGCAGTATATAAATACCTTGTTGAACAAAAAGGATTGGATGCTCGTCGCATTCGTCCTGTTGGAAAAGGTGAAGCTGAGCCAGCAACATGGGAAGATGAAAATGGACAAAAAGTTATTTTAACGGAGGCTTACATCAACCAGTTTAAAACAAGCGATCCAGCTAAATTCCAGAAATTACATCAGATCAATCGTCGCACAACAGCGAAAATTACAGGAACAGATTTTAATCCTGCAACGGCGCCACCTGCGAATCCGGAATATTCAGTGTTTAAAGCACTACCAAGATAAGAGAAAGGCGTTCATTTGAACGCCTTTTTTTGTAACTTCAAGTAATCAATTCAGGTTACTTTGCTCGAAATTCACTTACAACAACTTTGGTCCGATAAGCGACTGCCTTTTCATGCCTTCCATTTAATGAATGGAAGTCCAGTAGAAATCTGTCAACCCGGCATATGGAACAAGGCAGGAAGCGGTCCTGATTTTCAGTTGGCTAAAATCCGTTTCGATGGATTAACTTGGTTCGGATCCGTAGAATTTCATTTGAAGTCTTCGGATTGGTATAAACATCAACACCACACCGATCAAGCTTACGAAAATGTGATTTTGCATGTCGTTTATGAGTACGATCAACCCGTTTATTCAAATGACTGCTTGCTACCAACCCTCGAATTAAAATCCTATTTGGTCGGTGAATTTAAATTTCCATCGAACTATAGTTGGAAAATCGATCCAGCGATTCATTGTAAACAGCGAATTAAGGAATTTCAGCACCAATTTCACAGTATGCAACATGAAGCAATCAAAACTCGCTTAAAACGGAAGTATTACTTGGATTATACCATGGAATCAAACACATTTAATAGTTATTCCATTATTTCAAAAGCATTTGGCACAAAAAGCAATAGTTTGTCCTTTGAACTGTTGACTCATCAAATCCCCCTGGCTCATCATTTTAATCATACCGAACAGGAAATTCTTGACATTGTCTCAAAAAATGATCAAGGATGGAAAGGCCGAAACCTTCATTTGACTAGGAAACTTCAAGCAAGAATCACTTCATGGAACAAGTTTATCAGATGGTTTTTTAATAGAAACACGGTAAATTTATCTGAATTTGATTGGAAAGAGGGATTTGAACAAGCACAAATCAACAGTAAATTACTCCGGAATAATCTATTAATCAACGCCAAAACATACCTAGACTTACATGCGTTTCGTTTGCAAAATAAAAAACAAAATGGCTTCGTTCATTCCATGAAATTCTTGCAATCGCTTCCCCCAGAGTCCAATCGAATTACCTCAATTTGGAAAGCCGCTGGTATTGCGGCTAAAAATGCCCTTGAGTCACAAGCTAATCTCGAAATTTATCAGCAATTTTGTACCCGCAATAAATGCTTAAATTGTAGCGTTGGGCAACAAATAACGAAAAAATGAGACGTCTTCTTCAGAAAATTATCTTTTTCTTTGAAATGCAATCCTTCGGAGTTTGTGAATGGTGGGCACGAAGACTGGGATTTAAAACAAGTAAAGTTCGTCTTGCTTTTATTTATGTTTCGTTTATTGGACTCGGAACCCCAATCATTGTCTATTTGATCATGGCCTGGATACTAGAGCACAAACACTATTTTAAGCTCCAGCATAAACAGAAAAAATCTATTTGGGACTTATGAGAATTCTCATCACTGGAAGTAATGGACTATTAGGACAAAAAATAGTGTCCCAGTTGCTTCAATCAAAGCGTATATTTTTAGCCACGTCATTAGGTCAAAATAGAAATCAAGATTGTCCGGATGAGTCTTATGCTCAAATGGATATCTGCAATGTGTCAGAAATTGCCGAAGTTTTTTTGGCGTTTCAACCGACACATGTCATACACACTGCAGCTATGACCAATGTCGATACCTGTGAACTTGATCCTGAATCTTGTCAAAAGGTCAATGTGGATTCTGTGGCACTTCTTGCCGCTCAATGCCTGAAATCCAATTGCCATTTTCAATTGCTTTCTACGGATTTTGTATTTGACGGCCTGACGGGAAATTACGTAGAAACAGATTTGCCGAATCCATTAAGTGTGTATGCAGATTCAAAAGTTCAAGCCGAGGTAATTACACAAAATGTAGCGGGTTTGAATTACTCCATCGTTCGCACCATCATTGTCTATGGTACTGGAAATAACCTTTCGCGTTCGAACATTGTACTGTGGGCAAAAGAAGCGTTAAAAAACGGACAAGAATTAACCATAATTGATGATCAGTTTCGTGCGCCTACCTGGGCAGATGATCTTGCATGGGCGTGTATTCGTATCTGTGAATTGAATGAACAAGGAATTTATCACATTGCTGGACCCGAAACGATGTCCATCTTTCACTTGGTTGAGCGCATTGCTAAATTTTACCAATTACCCATGAGTCAGGTGAAAAGAACAGACAGTTCTACCTTGAATCAAGCGGCGAAAAGACCACCAAGAACAGGCTTTGATTTAACAAAAGCGAGGTCTATTTTAGGGTATTCACCGAAAAAACTCGAAGACACCCTCGATTTACTTTAAGGAAATAGGTTTTCTTCAATTCATCCGACGAAGATCTTTTATCTATTGCTGTTTTCATTGAAAATGATATATTTGTTTTCACTAAATTCATGCTATGTCACTTTGGAGAAAAAAATCACTTGTAGATTTACTGGCGCAAGCCGAAAATAGTCAGATGAAACGCACCTTAGGTGCCGGCAGTCTAATTGCATTAGGAATCGGTGCCATCATTGGTGCTGGATTGTTCGTTCGTACAGCTGCAGCTGCATCAGAAGCTGCTGGATCAGGAGTAACGATTTCGTTTATTATTGCTGCGATCGGTTGTGCCTTGGCAGGACTTTGTTATGCGGAATTCGCATCCATGATTCCAATATCCGGAAGTGCTTACGCGTATTCCTTTGTTACAATGGGAGAATTAGTAGCGTGGATTATCGGTTGGTCCTTGATTATGGAATATGCCCTCGGTGCTGCAACTGTTTCCATCGCTTGGAGTGAATACCTCAATAACCTCCTCGGAAATGCCATACCGTATGAGTGGTGCCATTCACCATTCGAAAGCATGTACAAGGTTTCACAAGACGTGGTGGCACAAATTCAAGCCTTACCCGGACATTGGGAGGGGATTGAAAAAGGAATTTTAAGTGCGGCTCAATACGAGAACTTGCCTGCGGATATTATGAGCAAAGTTTCCATTACAAGTGGATTTATCAATGCTCCGGCCTTAATTATTCTTTTGGCATTAACCTTATTATTGATCAAAGGAACAAAAGAATCTGCGACTGTCAATGCCATTATCGTTTTCGTTAAAGTGGCAATCGTTTTGGTATTTATCATCATCGGATGGCAGTTTATTAAACCAGAAAATCACACTCCTTATTTAATTCCTGAAGGTACATTTGGTCACGAAGGATTCTTTAAATGGGGCTGGGGTGGCGTTCTTGGT
The DNA here is from genome assembly GCA_041176665.1 of Bacteroidota bacterium. GTDB lineage: Bacteria > Bacteroidota > Bacteroidia > Flavobacteriales_D > Crocinitomicaceae > UBA952. Next base: position 14,210 of record JBEDCT010000245.1, read on the forward strand.
GGAGCAGGGATTGTCTTCTTTGCATTTATTGGTTTTGATGCTGTAAGTACAACTGCACAAGAAGCGAAGAATCCAAAACGCGACATGCCGATTGGAATTTTAGGATCATTGGCTATTTGTACAGTACTTTACATCCTTTTTGGACACGTATTAACAGGAGTTGCCAATTGGAGTGAGTTTGCTACAGCAGGTAAAGAAGCATCGGTTTCATACGCGATTAAAACGTATATGGCCGGATATGAATGGTTAGGAACTGGAGTTACTTTAGCTATTTTAGCCGGATTCTCTTCGGTGATTCTAGTAATGCTAATGGGACAAAGCCGTGTCTTCTTCTCGATGAGTCAAGATGGATTGATTCCAGCAGCTTTCGGGAAATTACACCCGAAATTCCAAACACCTTATATCGCTAACTGGATGTTGTTCATCTTCGTTGGTGCCTTCGCAGCGTTTGTACCAGGTAGCGTAGCGGGAGATTTAACTTCTTTCGGAACCTTGTTTGCATTTATCCTCGTTTGTGTGGGAATTTTAATCATGCGCAAAAGCAATCCTGAATTAAAGCGCCCATTCAAAACGCCTTTGGTGCCATATGTGCCAGTTCTAGGTATTTTGGTGTGTACTGCTATGATTGTGTCTTTGGATTTCGCAACATTACAAGCAGCTGCCTTATGGATGGGGATTGGATTAATTATCTATTTCACGTACAGCCGTAGAAATTCACATTTACACCCGAAAAAATAGACAAAATAGGGTCTTATTGATATGCTTTTGAAACTGTCTTCTCCTTAGGAGAGGACAGTTTTGTTTTAACTAAACAAAACTACTATGGAATCAAAATTAAAACAGTCACTCGGTCTATTAGATGCCACACTGTTAGTAGCGGGATCCATGATTGGTTCGGGAATATTCATTGTTACCGCTCCAATGATGCGCGATATTGGATCTGCTGCTTGGATGATTGTACTTTGGGTTCTGACTGGATTGATTACCATTTTTGCAGCGTTGAGCTACGGTGAATTAGCTGGAATGATGCCAAACGCAGGGGGACAATATGTGTACATTCAACGTGCATACGGAAAAATGATGTCCTTTCTCTACGGGTGGACAGTCTTCACAGTTATTCAAACAGGTGTAATTGCTGCAGTTGCCGTCGCTTTTGCCAAGTACGCAGGTGTTTTCTTCCCCGTTTTGAATGATGTCTTTTTAGAATCATCTATTTTAAGTGTATCCTATGGACAATTAGTCGCGATTGGAAGTATTATGATTTTAACCATGCTTAATTCTAGAGGTGTTCAAAATGGTAAAATCCTTCAGTTGATTTTTACTGCTGCGAAGTTATTCGCCTTATTTGCGTTGATCGTTTTAGGTTTATTCATTGGATTAAAAACAGATGTTTTCACACAGAATTTTGATCACATGTGGGACGCGTACAAAACCATTCAATTGCCAAGTGGAGAGTTAGATACCATTCCATTATCTGGATTTGCATTAATGGGAGCATTAGGTGCAACAATCATCAATTCGTTGTTTTCTTCAGATGCATGGAATAATGTGACGTTTATTGCCGGAGAAATTAAAGACCCGAAAAAAAACATCCCAAAAAGTCTATTTTTTGGAACGACTATCGTGACCGTAATTTACATTCTGGCCAATTTAGCGTATTTGGCACTTTTGCCTAAGGGAGGAGATCCTATGGCTACAGATACTGTCGGTCAAGGCATCATGTTCGCAGCGAATGATCGAGTAGGAGCAGGCGCCGCATCCGTTATTTTCGGTGGATTAGGCATTACGATGATGGCCGCATTAATTATGATCTCCACCTTCGGATGTAACAACGGACTTATTTTGGCGGGTTCACGTTTGTTTTATGCGATGTCCTCCGATGGCTTGTTCTTCAAACAAGCGAAAAAATTGAATCAATTCAACGTGCCAAGTGTGGCGATGTGGATTCAAGGAATATGGGCGAGTGTTTTGTGTTTATCGGGAAAATATGGTGACTTACTCGTGTATAGTACGTTTGCAAGCCTTTTGTTTTACATATTGACGATTTTCGGCATTTTCATTTTGCGTAAAAAAGAACCGGATACAGAACGACCTTACAAAGCATTCGGATATCCGTTCATTCCGGCATTGTACATACTAGTTACCTTAGCGATTTGCATTGACTTGCTTGTCTATGATTTAAGAAATGCAGGAATGGGTTTACTTATCGTTCTTTTGGGAATCCCCATTTATTTCATCGCTGATAGAAAAAAGAGGTAACTGATATACTTTTTTGCCGTTTCCGTCGTTTAGGCTTTCGGGGAAAGATTACTTGAATAGTTTGTTTGACTTAAATTTTGAACGCACATGTTTCAAGGTAATCCATTCGATATGTCGATCCGGCATCAACGGGGAATTTGGGTGCTACTTATCGCATCCGTAATCATTATTTTCGCGCCACGTTTCTTTTTATTCCTCCAAAAAGATGAGTCAGCTGTTAAATTAGTCCTACTACCTGTAGAGGAAAAACCTCGATGGGACACGTCAAAAAAATTCAAACGGTGGAACTCACGCTACAAAAAAAGAAATTGGTCTCGTTCAACAAGGAGCTTTAAAAAACCAACAAAACCCTTTAATCCAAATGAACTTTCCATGGAGGAATGGATGCAATTTGGTCTGAGCGAAAAGCAAGCATCCATTGTGCTTAAGTTCACGAAACGCGGAATTCATTCCAATGAAGAACTTCAGAAAATTAAGTTTATTCCAAAACAAACATTTGAGAACATAAAGGATTTCACTCAATATCCGACATTGGATCTGGAAGCAACAAAAAAACCAGCTGTTCAAGGTGCAAGTTCACCAGCCTTAGTAAATGCCAATGAAGCAAGTGAAGAAGAACTCATGAAAATCAAAGGGCTTGGACCATTTTACGCACGGCAAATCCTCAAATACCAACAACAATTAGGAGGATTTGTACGAAAAGAGCAAATTCTTGAAGTCTGGAAAATGACTCCGGAAATTTACGCCCAAGTTCAAGCACAATTAAGCTGTGAAACATCCACGATTAGAAAACTCTCTATTAACCAAGCCACCGCGGAGGAATTACAGGCTCATCCTTACCTAAATTGGAATCAAGCGAATTCGATTGTTAAAATGAGGATACAAAAAGGAGGCTTTAAATCCATTGAAGAAATAAGAGAATCTGTAATTATTGATAAAGAAACATTCGAAAAAGTCAGACCTTACCTATCTTTGTAGGTATGAACATTCAAGATAGACTAAAAACGTGCATTCGAGATGTGGCTGATTTTCCTAAACCAGGCATCTTGTTTAAGGATATTTCCACAATTATGTTGGATGCTGAATTGTCCGCAGATGTACTAAATCATTTAGTGGAAACGTACAAAGATGCAAACCTAGATGCCATAGCAGGAATTGAAAGTCGCGGATTTTTATTCGGTTTTCCTTTAGCAATTAAACTTGGCCTACCGTTTATACTAATCCGAAAGGAAGGAAAACTTCCGTATAACAAAATTAAACACGCCTATGACTTAGAATACGGCAGTGCGGTCATCGAAATGCATAGCGATGCAGTTCAAGCAAATCAACGTGTTTTAATTCACGATGATTTATTGGCAACAGGTGGATCAGCAAGCGCAGCAGCAGAGTTGATTCAAAAGAGTGGAGCAGTGGTGGCTGGATTCAACTTTTTGGTAGAACTCAGCTTTTTAGAAGGCCAAGAAAAATTAAAAAATTACTCAACAAATATTAACGGAATAATCTCGTATTAAAGATAACTTAAATCATCAACAACAATCAACAACAATCAACAACAATCAACAACAATGAATTTCTCTCTTAACGAAAACCAAGTAATGATCGCACAAATGGTGCGTGACTTTGCCGAAAAGGAAATCAAACCTTTTTACAAACAATGGGATGCTGATGAGCATTTTCCAGTTGAAACCATGAAAAAAATGGGTGAACTCGGACTCCTAGGCATTTTTATTCCCGAAGAATACGGAGGATCCGGATTTACGTATTTCGAATATGCAACGGCATTGATTGAACTCGGAAAAGTTTGTGGTGGAATCGGATTAAGTGTTGCTGCTCACAATTCATTGTGTACCGGACATATCTACTACCATGGAAACGAAGCGCAAAAGAAAAAATTCCTTCCGAAATTGGCTTCAGGTGAATTCATTGGCGCTTGGGGACTTACTGAAGCAAATACTGGTTCTGATGCGATGCGCATGCAGACAACTGCGGTAAAGGATGGAAACGATTGGGTAATTAATGGCGCCAAAAATTGGATAACTCATGGTCTAAGCGGTGATATTTCCGTGATTTTAGTGCGTACAGGTGAATTATTAGACTCAAACGGAATTACTGCGTTTATCATTGAAAAAGATATGCCAGGTTTCTCTGCTGTTAAAATTAAAGATAAACTGGGCGTTAGAGCGAGCGAAACAGCCGAACTTATTTTCGATAATGTACGTGTTCCTCAAGAAAATGTCATTGGAAATATCGGTGATGGATTCAAACAAGCCATGCAAATCCTTGATGGTGGACGCGTTTCTATCGCGTCCCTTAGCTGTGGAATCGCAAGAGGAGCATATGAGTCCTCGGTAAAGTATGCAAAGGAACGCGAGCAGTTCGGACATCCAATCGCGCAATTTCAAGCAATTGCCTTCAAATTGGCAGATATGAAAACGCAATTGGAAGCAGCAGAATTATTAACCTACCAGGCTGCGTATAGAAAAAATGAGAAATTACACATGACTAAAGAAGGCGCATTCGCGAAGTACTTTGCATCTGAGGTTTCGGTGAAATGTGGTAACGAAGCGGTACAAATTATGGGTGGATATGGATACACAAAAGAGTATCCAGCAGAGAAGTTCTTGCGCGATGCGAAACTCATGACAATTGGAGAAGGAACGTCAGAAATTCAAAAATTGGTAATTTCTCGAGAAATATTGAAATAATTTTTTGTGAATTAGGATTAATGTCCTATCTTTGCCAACCTAAGTTTAAAAGTAAATTATAACATATGTTGATCATTCCAATTAAAGAAGGCGAAAACATCGAAAGAGCTTTGAAGAAGTACAAGAAAAAGTACGAGAAAACAAATATGATGAAGCAATTGCGTGGACGCAAAGAGTTTATTAAACCATCTATTTCTCGTCGCCAGGAAATCATCCGAGCTGCTTACAAACAAAGAATGCAGTCAGCTGAACTGTAACATTTGTTCAATATATTCGTTGAAAAGGAGCGTAAGCTCCTTTTTTTATGCTCGAACATTTTATCCAATACCTCTCTTTTGAAAAAAGATACTCTCCTCATACCATTGGAGCGTACGAGCACGATGTACAACAATTCATAGATTTTGCTGAGTTAACATCAAAAAAAGATTTTCAAGAAGTAAATTCATTCCTCGTTCGAGGTTGGATCGTTCAACTCATTGATGATGGCATAAGCAATCGCAGTGTCAATCGAAAATTGGCTTCCTTGCGCACCTATTTTAAATGGTTAAGGAAAGAAGGCGAAATCACCACAAATCCACTTGCGAAACTACAAGGTCCTAAAAACGAAAAACGATTACCCATTTTTGTGAAGGAGTCCGAACTAGATCAAGCGAAAACAAGCATCCTTTTTTCCACCGATTTTAATGGGGTCCGCGATGAACTGATGTTCGAACTATTTTATCAAACGGGAATTCGTTTGAGCGAGCTTATCGGGCTCAAGGACTCAGATGTGAGCGAACAACACATCAAAGTACTCGGAAAACGCAACAAAGAGCGTTTAATCCCCATCTCAAATCAATTAAGTCAATCGATTCAGTTGTTTAGAACGATGAAAAGAAAGATGGGAATCGATTCATTGAAACTAGTTACCCGTGAAAACGGCATGGACCTTTACCCATCATTGGTCTATCGAAAAATCAATACCATACTTGAAACCTTAACGACTTCGGATAAAAAAAGTCCACACGTACTTCGACACACATTTGCCACACATCTCCTAAATCGAGGGACTGGATTAGAAACCTTGAAAGACTTGCTAGGACACGCAAATTTATCGGCTACGCAAGTGTATACGCACAACTCTTTTGCGCAACTTACGGCCGTTTATGCACAAGCCCATCCACGCGGAATACAGAAAACAAAATAGTTGTAGAGTCCCTATGTGAAAATCCATATCTTTGCAGGGAATTTTTTGTATATGAAGTTAGTAACTGTAGGAAGTGTAGCGTTTGATGCTATTGAAACGCCGTTTGGAAAAACGGATAAAATTGTTGGTGGTGCTGGAACATTTATTTCTTTGGCTTCTTCGTTTTTCGCGAAGGAACAAGGATTAATCTCGGTCGTAGGAGAGGATTTCCCTAATGAAACATTGAGTTATTTAACATCACGAGGTGTAAATATTGATGGTGTTCAAATTAAAATAGGAGAGAAAACGTTCTTTTGGTCGGGAAAGTATCACAATGACATGAACTCGCGCGACACCTTAGTGACGGAATTAAATGTTCTTGGAACATTTGACCCGATCGTTCCTGAAGTTTGTCAAGGTGCAGATTACCTAATGTTAGGTAATTTGAGTCCGCAAGTACAACTTTCTGTCATCAATCGCATGGAAAAACGTCCAAAGCTTATTGCAATGGATACCATGAATTTCTGGATGGATATCGCTTTGGACGATTTAATGGAAACCATGAAGCATGTAGATGTGCTCATCATAAACGACGAAGAGGCCAGACAACTTTCCAAAGAATATTCGTTAGTACGAGCTGCAAAAATTATTCGTGCAATGGGTCCTAAAATCTTAATCATCAAAAAAGGTGAGCACGGAGCATTATTATTCCATGGAGAAAATATTTTCTTTGCTCCAGCCTTGCCTTTAGAGGAAGTATTCGATCCAACAGGAGCGGGAGACACCTTCGCTGGTGGATTTATGGGGTACTTAGCATCAACTGATGATGATTCATTTGAGAACATGAAACGAGCAATTATCGCCGGATCTGCATTAGCCTCTTTTTGCGTAGAGAAATTCGGAACACAAAGGCTTACAGAAATAACAACACAAGATATAAATCAACGAATTAGTCAATTCGTGGCATTGTCTAACTTTGAAATGAACCTATAATGGAACTCACTAATTTTCAAGAAAAAATACAGGTATTAGAAGCATCAGAGGATTTAATCGGACTCGGAAGAGATGCCTCGGAATTACGTCAAGAATTCGAAGATTTCATCATCGAAGCTGAACGCGTTGAACAAGTAAAACGTCTAGAAGCAGCTGATCAAGGAACGAGTTACGAAGAATTCGATTACGCTCCAATGAAAGAAGCTTTTTTTGACACATACAAAGCGTTTCAAGAAAAAAGAAAAAAACAAGTGGAGTTAAAAACGGCACTTGAAAATGAAAACTTCAAACAAAAGAAAGTACTTGTTGATCGATTGAAAGATGTTATCGAGAACGAGGAGAAAATTGGAACAGCTTTTAACGCCTACAAGGAAATCCATGAAAACTGGAAGAAAGTTGGAGACATTCCTCGTGATAAACGTGAGGCTTTGCAAAAGGAATATTCTCGATTACTCGAGATTTTCTTCTACAACATCAAAATTTACAAAGAACTGAAGGAACATGATTATAAGCGTAATCAACAACTTAAAGAAGCGCTTCTCTTCAAATTAAAACAACTCCGCACGGCAAATTTACCTGTTCGTGAAGCGGAGGCAAGTCTACGTTCTATTCAAGATGAGTGGGAGGAAATTGGTCCAGTACAAAACGAAGAATGGGAATCTTTGAAGAATGCTTACTGGGAAACAGTCCGTGGAGTATACGAGAAATTTAATGAGCATTACGAACAACAAAGAGTTGTTCTAAAAGAAAATATTGATGCGAAAAAGGCGCTAATCGAGAAATTAGTTGCTGTCAACGAAACCCTAGCAAGTATTTCTTCCGCAAAAGAATGGGAACAAAAAACAAAAGACGTTTTGGGTTTACAAGAAGCATGGAAGAAAATTGGATTCGGTTCTCGAAAAGAGAATGAGCTGGTTTACCAAGAATTCCGTAAGCATTGTGATGTCTTTTTTCAAGCGAAAAAAGAATTCTCAAAGGACATTGAAACTAAGTTCAAAGATGTAGCGGACAACAAACGAAAACTCATTGAGGAAGCGAAAGCATTGAGTCATTCCGAAGATTGGAAAAGCACATCGGAAAAATTAATTCAATTGCAGAAAAGATGGAAAGAGTCTGGTAATGCCGGACATCGTTTTGAGAATAAATTGTGGACCGAATTCCGAGGAGCATGCAATATCTTTTTCGAAGCTAAAGAAGCTCACTTTAAAGTTCAAGATGATGCGAATGCATCGAATCTTACGGCAAAAAATGACTTGATTTCAGAAGTTCAAAATTGGATAGTTCCAACAGAAAAACAAGAGGCAATAGCTGCTTTAAGATCTTTCCAGAATAGATTCAACGAGTTGGGACAAGTTCCCATGAAAGAAAAAAACAACGTTTATCAAAATTTCAAAAAGGCCATTGATGAAAAATATGCCGCATTGAAATTAGAAGGACAAGAAAAAGAGAATATCTTTTTCAAAGCTAAGCTTGATAATTTGGAATCTAGTCCGGACCGCGTGAGATTATTGCAAGGGGAGAAAAATGAAATCCGTAAGCAAATCGAAACACTGACCAAAGAAATCATGTTGTTAGAAAATAACCTTGGATTCTTTGCGAAATCAAAGGGAGCGGATGCCTTAAGAGCAGATGTCGATAAAAAAGTGAAGCACGCACAAGAAAGAATTCAACAATTGAAGCAAAAACTTAAATTAATCCCGAATGAATAGTTTTATCAATGTTCTGTTATTGGTGGTCACATTTCCAACCATGTTGTTATCGGTTTTTGTTGGCTTCGATTTACCCATTGATTTTTTGAATACAACTGGCGCTAATTTGTTGTATCGTTTTGAGGTGTTTTTAGGCCTTGGATTGGTTTATGCCATCATTAGTTTGCGTCGTTCCGTTCGCCGTTGGATGGGCGTTTTTATGACTTCAAAAACGACAAAGTTTGCCTGGAATGGCACCATCAGTCGTGAACGCAAACAACGCGTCATTCTTTATACTTCGATTGAATCCATTGTCATGGGTTTTCTTGCACTATCTTATCATTATGTCACAGAGCAGGCGATTTTCATTAGCGGGGTATTAGTCTTTTTCGCGATTGAATCGTTGGTGTTTTTAGTGGTGAATGTGAAAAATAACTTTAGAGTAGGAATTACTTCGAAGGCCGTACTTGTAAGTGATCGTGAAATTATATTAATTTACCTTGCCGGACTTCGAAAAGTCAGTGTGAGTCAACAAACGGTCTATTTCGATTACATTCAAGAGCTTCAATTATCCTTCCCCATTGATTGCGTAGAAGCATCTGAACGTTCAGCGTTTTTTACCAGTCTCGAAGCACAACTAGATCCTAACAGAGTACTTTTCCAAAACACCATTCAGAAGTAATTTTTGTACTTTCGAAGGATTAACTAATCTACGAACGCTTGAAAATATTGCTTATTCGATTTAGCTCTATTGGAGATATCGTGCTCACTTTCCCAGTGGTGAACGCAATAAGAAAGTCTTTCCCAAAAGCAAAAATTCACTTTGCAAGTAAAAAAAGTTTCGAAACCTTACTACTTGGAGCGGAGGGAATTGATCAATTTCATTTTCTTTCTGATTCCTTTTCGACATTTAAAAGTGAAATAAAAAACGAAGGTTTTGATTACATCATTGATTTACATAATAACATAAGGACTAGACGATTAACCCTTGGTCTTTCTGCGAAAACGGTACGTTTTGACAAACTAAATTTCTGTAAATGGCTTTTCACTCAGTTCAAATGGAAAGTAATGCCGAATGTTCATGTCGTTGATCGTTATTTGGAAACATTAAAGGTTTTAGGAATTGATTCCGTACTTCAAATTGAAAATAAGTTTATCATCCCACCTGCGAGTCACAAAAACATTCAGGAAAGCTTTCCAAAAATAAGTGGTTCTTTCATTGCAATTGCCATTGGCGCGCAGTTTAAAACGAAGCGTGTACCGAAGGAAAAATGGGTAGAAATACTCAATGAAATCGATGCTAATATCATGATAATTGGGGGTCCGATGGACCATGAAATCGGTGAGTGGCTAGTGGAGAAATGTCCAAGCAAAACCATTGAAAACACGTGCGGAAAATTGACTATTTTAGAGTCTGCAAGTGTCGTTTCACAAGCAAAAAGTTTGCTCACAAACGATACGGGAATGATGCATATTGCCGCTTGTTTTGATACACAAATCATATCTATTTGGGGGAACACTACGCCGGAATTTGGAATGAGTCCGTATAGACCGCAAGGAACAAATATTGATCAACAATTTCAGGTTGAAGGACTTTCCTGTCGTCCGTGTTCGAAAATTGGATTCCACGAATGTCCAAAAAATCACTTTCATTGCATGACTATGCAAGATGCCAAAGCTATTGCGTTAAGCGTTGTAAAAGATTAATCTACCAAGAATAATTTTCTTAATTCCGTCGCCTCTGCTGGTTGCATTTTTCCAGCCAAAATCAAACTGAGTTGTTTACGTCTAAGCGCTCCTTCAAAACGTTCAATTTCTTCGGCAGTCTCAGGGATTAGTTCTGGCACTTGAATAGGACCGCCATTTTGATCTACCGCAACAAATGTATAAATGGCTTCGTTGCACTTTTCTTTAGCGCCAGTCAGATTATCTTCTACGAAAACATCGACAAATATTTCCATCGATGAATTAAAAGCCCGAGACACTTTTGCTTCCAAGGTAACAATGGAAGCATGGTTGATTGGCTTCTGGAATGAAACATTGTTTACAGATGCTGTCACCACGACGCGTTTGCAATGACGATGTGCTGAAACACTGGCAATAACATCCATCCAAGCTAATAATTGTCCCCCAAATAAATTACCCAAGGTATTCGTGTCATTTGGCAATACAACTTTCGTGGAAATCGATAAGGTATCACATGCTTTAACTGCTTTCATAAGGACAAAATTAGTGAAATATCAAGCACCCTGAAACAAATGTCCTTTTTGATATGTTCTCAATGTGAAATAATTGTAAAATAGTGAATAATTCATTAATTTTAACGCTGAACTATTTTGCTAGAAAACTACTTCCCTATGAACAAAAGACAATTACTCTTATCGTTTTTATCCGTTTTGACTTTTTCCATGAGTGCTTTTGCACAACAAAAACGCATTCCAGATCCGGGAAATATGCGCCAAGGAGAAACAATCGAATACTGTATTCAGCACAAAAAACAGGCAGAATTGATGAAAAATCCGGCTTATGTGAAAGCCAAAGAATTGGATGATGCAGAATTCGAGATGCTTTCTAAAAAAGGCGAATCGGAGAAAGCGACTATTTATAAAATCCCAGTGGTGTTCCATGTACTTCACATGAATGGAGTTGAAAATATTTCTGACGAACAAATTTTAGATGCACTTGCCTTATTAAACAGAGATTATAGAAAACAAAATGCGGATACGGCGAACGTTCATCCTGATTTTTTAGGTATGCCGGCTGATATTGAAATCGAATTTGTATTGGCGACAAAAGCGCCTAATGGCACTTGTTTTAAAGGGATAACGAGAACGTATAATACCATTAGTTACGATGGTAGCGACGGTGGAAACCAAGTGGATGCAATCGTTGCGGGAAATGATGTTTACCAAGGTCAGTGGCCAGGTAACAAATACATGAATGTGTTTATTTGTGGTGAAATTGGTGGAGCTGCTGGATACACGTATAATCCGGCAGGTTGGGGTGCAACCCAAATGACCAATGGAATTTGGATTCTACATGATTACGTTGGTTCCATCGGAACAAGTGGAATAGGGTCAAGTCGAACGTTGACGCATGAAGTCGGACACTGGTTAAACCTTTCTCATACCTGGGGATCAAATAACAACCCTGGGACCGCTACAAGCTGCTCAGGAAATGGCGATCAAGTACAAGACACTCCAACGTGTATTGGTGTTTCTGCATGTTTGCTAAACGCTAACACCTGTAATAACGACAACGCTTATTGGGGATTCGACATTCGTGATAATGTAGAAAACTACATGGATTATTCTTACTGTTCTAAAATGTTTACCGAAGGTCAACGTACCCGAATGAGAACAGCTTTACAGTCAACGAACACTGGTCGTGCTAATCTTTGGACAACAGCGAATCTTGCGGCTGTTGGAGCAAATGGCGTACTTTATTTGTGTAAGGCCGAATTTACTGCAGATAAAACGACGATTTGTAACGGCGACGAAATTTCTTTTTCAGATGATTCATACAATGTGGCTAACGCTTGGACATGGACAATTACCCCTTCTACAGGTTGGTCTTATTCAAATGGTACTTCAGGAACAAGTCAGAATCCATCGGTCGTTTTTGACACGCCAGGACTCTATACGGTACAATTAACTTCGACAGACGGAACATTGTCTGATAGTGAAATTAAAAACAACTTTATTAATGTCCTAAATACTGGAGCTTCCCTACCTTTTTGGGAAGGATTTGAGAACTATACAAGTTTATCGAATATCCAAGAATGGGATGTGTTTTCTTCCTCAGCGAACAACGCATGGACCATCGAATCAACAACAGGGTACTCAGGTGCGAAATGTGCAAAACTCATGAATTTTGGACAAGGAACTGCGAATATTGATGAGTTGACTTCTTCTCAAATTGATTTATCAACGGTGCCTTCTACAGGGACAGTAACCTTGAGTTTCCGTTACGCATACAGAAAAGTATTGACAGCAAATTATGAATATTTGAAGGTATTTATTTCTGGAGATTGTGGTGCCGATTGGATTCAACGTAAAACAATCCAAGGAAATCAACTTTCAACTTTGACGTCAACAACATCATGGAAACCGACTTCACAAACGGATTGGGTTACGGTGCATATGACCAACGTTACGAGTAGTTATTTCACGGATAAATTCCGTGTGCTTTTCCGTTTTGAAGGTGAGGGCGGAAACAACATTTACTTGGATGACATCAATTTGTACAACGGAAGTCCTTCCAACGAGGTGGTAACAGGTATAACAGAACATTCTTCCATTTCTCATTTAGAAATGTTCCCTAATCCTGCGGATGATGAATTGAACGTTTCTTTTGATCTTCCGAATACGGATGACTTAACGATTTCGATTGTGGACCTTTCCGGTAAAATCATTCAAAAACATTTGGTGAAAGCGAAAGAAGGTAAAAACTTGGTGATGATGAATACACAAGAACTTGCTGCTGGTATGTATCAGTTACGTATGGTCAGTTCAAATGGACAAAAAACACTTCCGTTTATAGTGAAGTAATTACTTCGATTGAAAATATTCAAATAGGACAAGCGCTTTTGCTTGTCCTATTTTTTTTGCTAATATTTCTTGAGAGCATTCTTTGATTTTCTCGACCGATTTAAATTCTTGGAGTAGTAGTGTCCATGTTTTCTCACCAATGCCTTTAATTTCTGCTAATTCTGTTTGAAAAGAATTTTTACTGCGCTTATTTCGGTGATGCGTAATGCCAAAACGATGGGCCTCATCCCTCATGTGCTGCACTAATTTCAGTCCTTTTGAACGTCTGTCCAATACGATTGATTTGGAATGATTTGGACGAAAGAGCTCTTCCATGCGTTTCGCTAATCCAAAAACGCTGACTTGTTCTGAAATCCCTAACTCTTCAATAGATTCCATGGCTGCGCTTAATTGTCCTTTACCACCATCAATGATGATTAACTGCGGAAGGGGAGTGCCTTCGTCTAATAGTCGTCTGTAGCGTCTAAAAACAACTTCTTTCATTGTACTGAAGTCATCCGGACCAACAACAGTCTTCACGTTGAAATGACGATAATCATTTTTACTTGGAATGCCTTGTTTGAAAACTACACAGGAAGAAACGGCGTTTGTTCCTTGTAAATTCGAATTATCGAAACATTCGATGTGATTAGGTAGGGCTGTTAATGAAAGTGCTTGTTGCAATTCAAGCAGGGCATCTTGTCCACCATGTTCCGAAACACGGTTCATTTCCCTTTTTTTCAATTGTAAACGATAGTGCTTTACATTATGGAGAGATAATTCGACTAACTTTTTCTTTTCGCCAATTTGTGGACAATGAAAATGGAAGTCCGGAAAAATCGATTCAACTTTGTCAAAAACCAAAACTTCCTTCGAAGAACTTTCAAACTTCATCCGCAATTGAGGAAGAACATACGTAAAAACATAGGTGATATTTTCAGAAAGCTTTAGTTCCAAATGGGAAGTATACGTATGGACAATTGCCCCATCGCGAATAACTAAGTAGTTGAAAAACAAAAATTCCTCATCGAGCTCGTATGTAATGACATCTACCTCATTTAAGGTGTGAGAAACAATCATGGACTTTGATTGATATTTCTCAATTTGTTCCAGTATTTCTTTTACTTTTTGAGCTCCTTCAAAATCATATTTCTCCGCTAATTCCTGCATGGTTTTTTTCAAACTTAAACTGAGTGCATATGTTTTTCCCTGTAATAACAACTCAATGGAATTCAACATGTTATCATAGTCAGTCTTTGATTGATATGCAACACAAGGTGCCGCGCATTTTCCAATGTGGTATTCTAAACAGACCTTGTATTTCTCCTGTTTTATTTTATCTTCAGATAAGTCCAATGCACACGAACGAAGAGTGAACAATTCGCGAATTAATTGCAGCAAAGTTTGCATCACCCGACCATTGGGGTATGGACCAAAATACTTCGAGCCATCTTTAATCTTTCGCCTTGTGCTGAAAACGCGCGGGAAGGGTTCGTTTTTGACAACAATCCATGGGTAAGTTTTGTCGTCCTTCAGTAAAATGTTGTAGCGTGGACGGTAAGATTTGATGAGGTTGTTTTCTAGCAGAAGTGCGTCGAGCTCTGAGGAAACAACAGTAAACTTAACGTCAGCAATGTTTTTGACTAAAGCACGTGTTTTTCCATCCGTTATATTCGCTTTGAAATACGAATGCACACGCTTGTTTAAATTTTTTGCTTTCCCAACATAAATAATCACACCTTTTGAATCAAAGAATTGATACACACCAGCATCTGTTGGAAGCACCTTTATTTTCTCTAAGACAAGCAGGGAATGCAGATTCATTGGATAAAATTAATCACAAACTTTCAGAAGAACACGAGCTATGCTATCTTTGTTCTATGTTAGATGAATTCATACGAAAATCTTTGCTAGAGGATATTGGTGACGGAGATCACTCTACTCTTGCCTGTATTCCTGCAGATGCAAAAGGAAAAGCGAAGTTACTGGTAAAAGAAAACGGCATAATTGCTGGACTCGAAGTAGCAAAAAGAATTTTTGAAATCGTGGATCCATCCCTTGATGTTGTTTTCTATAAAAAAGACGGTGATACCATTGAAATAGATGATATTGTCTTTCAAGTTTCAGGCTCTTCACAGTCCATTTTAACTTCGGAAAGATTAGTGCTTAATTGCTTACAGCGTATGAGCGGAATTGCCTCACAAACCGCGCAAGTTCTGCGTGTGATTGAAGGTTGTAAGACGAAAATATTAGACACGAGAAAAACCACTCCCGGAATGCGTTTCTTGGAAAAACGGGCGGTGAAAATTGGTGGGGGTGATAACCATCGCTTTGGCTTGTACGATATGATTATGTTGAAAGATAATCACATCGATTATGCAGGTGGAATTAAAAACGCCATTGAGAAAACGAAAAAATACTTGAGCGATTCGAAACGGGTACTAAAAATTGAAATTGAGGTGCGCAGTTTGGATGAATTAAATCAGGTTATTGAAGTTGGAGGAGTAGACCGAATTATGCTCGATAATTTTACACCGGAAAAATTAAAAGAAGCGCTAACCTTAATTCCTAGCTCATATGAAACAGAAGCTTCGGGCGGAATTACGATAGATAATATTCGTCCATATGCCGAAACGGGCGTTCAATTTATTTCTATGGGTGCATTGACTCATTCGGTGAAAGGACTCGATTTAAGCTTGAAAGCAAGTTTTTAGTTCAGTGAATTAGTCATAACTACAGGCCGAAATCACTAACTCACCTTGCTGAAAACATTCTAATTTCACCCGTCTCCAACTTTCTTCACACAACATTTTTCCGAAATAGATTTCACCGGATTTTTCTTCGATAATCAACTCTGATTTGAATTCAATTCCTGTCCGATTATTCAATTTAAACATGGCTTCTTTCATTGTCCATAGTTTTGTTAAATCAACTATGGACTGCTCGCCAATGAACTGTTCCTCTTCGTTGCTGACAAATCGGGACGCAATGCGCTCGATTCGTGGACTCATCTCCTCGATGTCAATTCCGATTTCTTTTGAACTGCTGCCAAATGCACAAAAATTCTTAGAGTGGCTAATGGAAATGAAGGTATTCAATTGTTTGCTTAAGAAAGGTTTTCTCGCTTCTGAATAACAAATAGGTGAAGGTAAATTTGATTGATTTCTCAAACGACGAACACCTAAAAACTCCACTTTTCTAGATTCATTATAAAAGGTGTTTAATTGTTCCCTTTCCTCCGGAAATAAATCCTCGTGTAAATATGCTTCAAATGGTTTTTTTTTGGCTAATGCAACAGAACTCAATTGATCTGACAAAAAAATTCTATGAAGCGATTCAGACATTTATCAATTAATTAACAGTTAGTTCATACACATACTGCAAAGT
>JBEDCT010000246.1:0-16509 GCA_041176665.1 Bacteroidota bacterium
TTCTCCCACCGGACTGCCCAATTCAAATTGTCCCTTTGTCACCAGTTTCCCTTGTTCATTCCATGCAAAAAACAAACTATCGGGAACGTTAAACTTGAAATACGATTCTTCTTTGACCTTCTTATTTGGATAATAAAAAACACGCTTCCCAAGTAGGCGATCACGGTAATAATTACTCTCCTCCTCTAATTGCCCATCATAGGTATAGAACATCCATTTCCCATGTTTTTCTGTTGATTTCGGTGTCGCAGCACTCGTAAAATAGGAACCACTTGCCTGCAGATGCTTGTTACCAGCATCCCAGTATAATCGAACCTTAGGACCAAGATTTTCCTTTAATACTTTTTGACTAAATAGGGGAGTTGATGCCAAAAATAACAGAAGAAAGTACAGTTGTTTCATGGCGCTTTATTTCTTGAGGAAGAATTGAAGGATCAAGAATATTCCAAACAGCGTGAAAACAATTCCGATCAGTCTATTTAATCCATTTAACAAAGTTTGATTAACCAATGGACGAATCTTTTTTGCTGCGATAATTTTTAAAACGTCCACGCTAAAAAACGTGAACAAGACTATACCTAGAAAAACAAATGCCCAAGTGGTACTGTTCTCATCTGGCACTGCATTATTCGCAACAGAAGCAACACTGACCCAATAAAAGATAACCATGGGATTAGCGAAATTCAAAACAAATCCTTTCAAACCGAGAAAGACGTAATCTTTTGTGTTGTTTTGTTTAAGACTCGAGTCAGGATTCGCATCAATTCCTTCTAGTTTTTGGCTATCCAATAAAGCAACTTTCTTAAACAAACTGATCATTCCGTAAACCACAAAAATAGCCCCTCCGATCATACTAAACATCAGTTTGTTGCCATCAATCAGACCTTTGATTTGTTCGACAAACATAACTGCTATCAGCACATAAATAATGTCACTGATGAGTACACCAAAGTCCAATGCAAGTGCCGACCGAAATCCTTTCGTTATACTTGTTTCAAGTAAAAGAAAAAAGATTGGACCAATCATCACACTTAATAAGAACCCAATACTAAAAGCTTGTATAACGAAATCCATTTAACAAAAATAGGATTTCTTTTTGCTTAGAAAACGGCTTTTGCAGAATGTTATCTATGTATACGTGAATATTTCAATGATTTCCACTAAATTTGCCTATCAAAATTGACTACATGAAAACTGGACTGGCAAATCAAAAATTAGATGCTATCATCGCAAATGTTGAAAAAAGTGGTGTTACTGCCTCAAATTTAGTGGAGGATTTAAAAGCATTACGCGAAATGGCTTTGTTGGAGCAAGATCCATTGGTCGTAAAGTTATTGCGTTTAACATATGAGTTTTTAACTGAAAACGAAAGTTTTGATGTGCAAGCTCAATACGACGAAGATGAAGAAGGAAATGAATATCCGATGGAAATCGAAGAAAATGAAAATTTATTATACCTATTGAATTTATTGAAAAATGCAGATCACAAAATTAATCGTGAAGAAATGAAGGATTACCGAACTGCATTGAAGGCAGAATTATATTAATAGACCAAGGCAACTTTTCTCAAGGTAGAACGTCTAGAGAAAAGCGGAACAAAAACGTTTGTTCAGTTTTGGTTTTATTTAACTTGCAGTAACCTGAAAAGAGCTAAAGCGGACGAATCCCCTTTTTTCTTTTCAGGTTTTTTTGTTTTATCAACAATATTGGCAATAAGCGGAATCAGGATCATGTTCGAAGGTTTGAGATTTATCAAACAGTTGAGCCAAAATTTCACTCAGTAATTCATGTACAATTGGAACGATATCTGCTAGTTCTCCATTTTTCACAGAGAGATTAAAGTCCTCGTTTACGTTAATCAGCGAACTGATTTTTGCCTCATCAGGCAAAACACCATATTTATCCTTGAAAAACATACAGTAAAGCGCTAATTGGAAGGCATGCTTTGATTTCAGAAATGATGGAATTAGTCCTTTATTTGAGGTTTGATATTCAACCTGTTCCTTTTTAACTTTACCCGTCTTATAGTCAATTACTCGGTATCGATTTCCAATGCGGTCAATTCGATCAATGTACCCTTTAAAACGCAATATTCTCGTTCCATTCTCAAAAGGCACTTCTATTTCCGTATGCATTTCAGCTTCAATTTGCTCGATATACAAGGGTTCAGTTAGGCCTTGAATAAATTCAAGTTCCCTTTGCAAAACGTTTTTGGTGATTTCGATCGCCATTTCATAACTCAATCTATTTTTGCCTGTTTTAAACAAAGAAGCATCTTGACCAAAGTGATCAAAAAATCCTTTATATAAACTATCCTGAAACGTAGCCAGCATTTTGACCACATCTTTTTCCCTCACGGGAGGAGGTGCTGGCTGAACATAAACGCCTTGCTTGTCACGTTGAGCGTAGGGTTTGAATAAGTCTTCCAGTGTTTTGTGGATGATGCTACCAAATGTATTATTCTCAATTTCCTCTTCTACTTCTTTGTCTTCACCAAATTCAACTAAGTAGCGGTAGTAATAGTCCAATGGACAAATCATGTATTTATTTACAGCTGAAGCGGATAGTGGCTTGTCTAAAAATTCATGAATGCGATTCAGTACTTCAGGTGTTTTCTGAATCTGTGTAGTATTCAGCGTGGCTCTATCTGCAAACGGAACATGGTAATACAGTTTCTTCCATTGTATGGATGGATTAACTTTGGATAATTCCATTTCAATTTGCATTAAATAGCGGCTGGACTCATTGCTGCCTATTTGTTCTGCCGCCGCTGTATAGGTAGCTAAAACTTTAGTTGCTTGATGTAAAAGTCTATAAAAGTGATGCGCGAATAATCCTTGTTTCTCTCTTGTGGACGGAAGGTTAAAAGCAGCTCGTAAGTCCATGGGAATAAGCGTGCGAATGGGATTGTTATTCGGTAGTTTTCCTTCGTTTAAACCCAAAATGATGAGGTTCTTAAAATCAATCATTCGCGTCTCTAATAAGCCCATGATTTGGAGTCCGTTCGTAGGATTACCATGAAATGCGATGGTGGAAGTGGACCAATGTTGGTTGAGTAGTAGCTTGAAACTTCTCATTTCCATGTTTGGAATGCCCTCTTTTAGCAAGGATTCAAATCCACGCATTGCTTGATCAAAAACTTGAATTGTCGTTCGTTCAAATTCGTGTATTTGGTCAAAAGAGTCGACAAAAAGCGCGTTTAATCGTCTGATTTTTTCCAAAGCCGTATGCCAGTCTTCGTTCCAATCTTCCGTTACTAGCTCAAAAAGTTCCTTTGCTTTTGGAGGTAGGTTCAAACGGTCAACTAGTTGAAACACTTTGTTCTTACGAATGCTGTCTTGTTCTATGGAAGATAATTGCTTTTTTTCTTCGTCCGGCAACGAGGCTAAACAAAACACATGATTCAGAATACGTTGGAAATCTTTGAAATACAATGCTTTTGTTCGGAATCGCTTCTTGTTTTCTTGAATGGTAAACAACAAATCCACCCAAGATTTTACGGGTGTTTGTTGCAACGGTAATCCAAGCGTTATGTTTGCTTTCCCGACATTTGTAGGGATATTTTTAACTAATGAATGAATCAATGATTCATCAGCAAGTAGGACGAGTGTTTCATCTAATTCCGCTGGACCAAGTTTGGCGAGTTCCGTGGCGGCTACTTTTATTTGTCCAGTGTGTTGCGAGCATTCAATGACCGTAAAATCGATTGGTGAATGTTGAATGGTATTTTGAATAAAGTTTGCTTGCTTTAGGTCCAAATAGGCTAAATCATCACGCAAAAATGAACCCGCTTCATGCTGTTCATTTTCTAGGTAATAAACATCTGCATCAATGATAAATTCAGCATCTCCGCGTTTCATTAAATTTTTTATAATCTGTAGCTCTGCCTTGGAAAGGGCATTAAATCCAGCGAAAATATATTTTTTATCAGGCGGAATCAATGTCATTGTGTCCTCTGCTAACTGACGATAAGCTTGTGACAGTGTAATTTGCGCCCTCTCCTTTAACTGTGTCATCAATTTTGCATGCAGCGTTGGGATTTGCTCCCAAAATGCCATGAATTTTAGTTGCGATTCACTGTAATTTTCTTCGTCGATATGCCAACTTTCTAGTTCTTTTATTGATTTTAGGTTTTTGAATATCTGATCTTGGTCAATCATGTAACGATCGAGGTCATTGAAGTCACTTAACAATGTTGCCCCCCAGGTAAGTAAAGACTCAAAACTTTGACCTTTCCCTTCGTCCGTTTGCAGATAACTTTCAAAAAGCACGATGAGCAAACGAGTTGGGTCGATAATCTGATTGAATTGCGCTCGAACCCATCTGTCGATTGTGAGCATTTCCGGCGCAATTAAAGGTCCACCATTTAGTTTATACAATGAATTGCCAAGGTATTTCACGGCCCTTTCTGATGGCAGAATCACCACTAATTGTTCTAGTTGTGTATAGTCATCCAGTATTTTTCGGGCGAGATTATCAATAAATTTCATCAGATGAGTATAGGTGGTAGCGTATCAACGAAGATAAGCATTCTATTCAAACCAAACTCTTAGAAAAAATTGATTAGGACGATTGGAGTGCATGTATTTATTACCACCATACGTTTTTATGACAGCAAAATAAGTTGGACTAAACTGAATTTGCACATAGTTTAATCCTTCCGGATACGTGTTAGAAAGGCCTTCAAAAATGATGCGTCCATCGTCAAGTAATAATTTACGTGTAGTGGTGTTGGGTGGGGTTGCAATGTAAATTGCGGCAATCTCTTCGGGTGTTACATTCGTATCGATTGGAACAATGGCAATTTCATAAGTATTTCCTTGTCCAAATTCTCGGTAAATGATTCGTTTGACGCCATCAGATTCTTCCAAGACAATAGGTTTTCCAGCCAATTTCGCTACGAGTCCTGATGCTTGATCATGAAACACATATTCTTTGTATGAATTCACCTTCACTTCATCTTTACTCGCTTTTTCGGAGTGATACCATGTCACCATTCTTACTTTATACCCTTTCGAACGCAATAAATTGATGATTCCGTTTGAGCCTCCAAGGTGTCCGGCGCCTACGGCACAGAAAAAACTTGTTTTGGACTTTAAAATGGAATCAAGTTTTTGAGTCATGCGCACGTTTCGTTTCGTAATCACCTCTTCATAAAGTCCTTCCTGAATGGACATATTCGCTTTCGTGAATTTGTCGATGGCGATTAAATCACCTTTTAGGTAGAGGTCAATTAATCGATCGTGCGTAAAATTGTTTAGTGCATCATCGATAAATCGTTTATTGGAAACTTGAAAATCATCGCTCAATAAATCATATTGTTCCTTAACGCTCTCTAGGGGAATAAATTCCTTTCCGGCATTTAAACAAAACTGCTGAAAATAAGCATCTAAAAACTGTGGCATTCCATCCTCATCTCCATAGAAGGTTTTACTTGCATCTTTTTCTGAGGTGTATGGACGTCCATTCTTGTCGTAAAGGGTTGTTGGTAAGTTTGCACGTGTATCTAAGTCGTTAAACAGTCCAAAAACATCTGTTTCTAAAATGAGTTTATCTGTATTGATCATGGCTGAATACACGGAATCTGCCAATTGAAACAGTCGTTTATCGTTTGAATGCAAGGATCCGAAGACGTATGATTTTTGTTTTAATCCATTTCCGGAAATCTCCCAAAGTAATTCTCTATCGGCAAAGTAGTTTTGTCCAAATGCTAGAAAGCAAGAGCCATAAATTGCGCAAAGAGTTATTAGGTATTTCATCGTAACTTCAAAGGTACATTATTACTCCGAATCAAATGAATATTCGTTGTATGTGTTGTTCGCCAAAGGCATAGGCAAGGTATGCCAAGGAGGGAATCTCTTTTGTTAAGATCAAGGGGGACTTTCTTCCCAACGCAATTTTACCATGTGATTCAGACAGCTCTAATGCAGCAGCTGCATTGATTGTTAAGGCATTGATTCCTTCCTCAGGGGTCATTTTTTGTTTGATACACGCCAATGACAAGATAATCATTAAGTCATAATTCGGTGAAGACCCGGGATTGAAATCGCTGGCCAATGCAAGGGGTAGTCCAGCATCCATGATACGTCTCGCGTCGCCGAACGGAATCGACAAAAAGTGAGAACAACCTGGAAGTAGGGTAGGGATGGTGTTGCCTCGTTTCAGTGCTTCGATGTCGTTTTCGTCAATTTCTTCTAAATGATCCACAGAAATTGCGCCAAGTTCTACTGCTTTTTGAATTCCACCGAGGATACTAAATTGATTGACATGAACTTTGGGTTTAAGTCCTAAGGTAATTCCTGCTTTCAGTATTTCTTCCATCTCCACCACGGAGAAATAATTGCGTTCACAGAATACATCAATGTAGTCTGCTAATCCTTCTTTGTGAATAGCGGGCAACATCTCATTGATAATCAGATTAATGTAGCCGCGTTTATTTTCCTTATATTCAGCTGGAAAGGCATGTGCACCTAAAAAAGTGGCTTTAATGGTAATGGGCATGCATTCTTTCAAACGTTTGATAACCCTAAGCATTTTAAGTTCTCCCTCCAGGGAAAGTCCGTAGCCAGATTTTATCTCAAGCGCACCAGTTCCTGTTTGGATAATGCGTTCAATGCGTTTTTTAGCGGATGTAAAAAGTTCATCTTCGGACATCGCACTTAATTTACGTGCGGAATTTAGGATGCCACCGCCTTTTGCCGCGATTTCCTCGTAGCTTAATCCATGAATCCGATCAACGAATTCCTCTTCACGCGTTTTTGCAAAAATCGTATGCGTGTGTGAATCCACAAAAGCGGGAAGCACATAACACCCATAGGCGTCTACAACTTCAACACCTCGCCAATCTAAAATCCCTTCCCACTCCGTCATTTTACCATAGGCGATGACTTCACCATCTTCTAGTGCTAAGTAGGCATCTTCCAAGACATCTAAATGCTTCATTTCGGCACCTTTCCGCACGGACGGAATTTGTTCACCCGCTTGTACGAGTCCTTTGATGTTTTTAATAAGGATTTTAGACATAATTGGAATTTGATATAAAGATACTTCCTTGTTTCATTCACTCGGAAAATCGAACGAAAATTTGTATATTTAGGTAAAAAGAAAATGAAAAAAGAGGAGTTGGGACCATGGGGGGAAAATGAGGCACTGTGTTTTTTGCAGCGAAAAGGGTTACAGTTAATGGATAGAAACATCCGATTTAAGAAATGGGAAATAGACTTAGTACTTTTGGATGGGGAAGAATTGGTCATCGTAGAAGTAAAAGCAAGATGTACCGCACTAATCGGTGAGCCTTGGCGCGCTGTAACAAGGTCCAAACAGCGTCAAATTATTAAAGTCGCAGACCGTTATGTTCAAGAAAATCAAATCGATAGAAACGTCCGCTTTGACATCATTTCCATAGTGCACAATCAATTTCAAACAAGTATTGAGCACATTGCTGATGCCTTTTCAGCCTAAGCTTTTAGATGTGTAAAGCGCGATTATCGGTAGCCGCTAATGCTGCTTCTTTTAATGCCTCAGAGTAAGTTGGATGTCCGTGACAAATGCGAGCGATATCTTCCGCTGAAGCACGATATTCCATAGCAGTTACAGCCTCCATAATTAAATCTGCCGCTCTAGGCGCAATCATGTGAACACCGAGAATTTCGTCTGTTTTTTCATCCGCTAAAACTTTGACAAATCCACTTGTATCCATACTTGCTCGAGCTCTTCCTAATGCTTTAATGGGGAAACTACCGGCTTTGTAAGCGATTCCTGCTGCTTTCAATTCTTCTTCTGTTTTGCCTACAGCAGCAATTTCTGGCCACGTGTACACCACTCCAGGAATCAAATTATAATTGATGTGCGGTTTTTGTCCGGCAATCATTTCCGCAACAAACACTCCTTCTTCTTCCGCTTTGTGAGCAAGCATTGCGCCACGCACAACGTCACCAATAGCGTAAATGTGACTCACCTTTGTTTGAAGGTGTTCGTTTACGTCAATTTGGCCTCTCTGAGAAGCGCTTAATCCAGCTTTCTCTAGGTTAAGTCCCTCCGTGTAAGGTTTTCTACCAACAGCAACAAGGCAGTAGTCTGCCTCAAGTGTTACGGTTTCACCTTTTTTATTTTCTGCTGTTAAAACAACATTTTTCCCTTTGTTTTCTACTTTCAGTACACGGTGTTCCATGTGGAATTTGAATCCTTCTTTTTTCAGAATTTTGGTAAATTCTTTGCCAATACCAGCATCCATTGTTGGAAGAATGGAAGGTGCAAATTCAACGACTTCAACTTCCGCACCTAACCTTGCGTAAACAGAACCCAATTCAAGTCCAATAACACCCCCGCCAATAACGAGCATTCTTTTTGGAATCTCCGTCATATTTAAAGCTTCAGTAGAGGTGATAATGCGTTTTTTATCCGGCTCCATTCCTGGAAAAAAGTTTGGTTTTGAACCTGTGGCTATAATGATGTTTTTTCCTTGTAGGGAAGTTTCTGATCCGTCAGTACCTTTTACTAAAACGGTATGTGCATCAGCAAAAGAACCATGACCATGAAACACGGTTACTTTGTTTTTATCCATTAGAAATTTCACTCCAGCACACGTTTGACTGACCACTTCATTTTTGCGGTTAATCATTTGAGCTAAGTTTGCTTTTAATCCACTAATTTCAATTCCGTGCGTTTGAAAATTATGTTGAGCATTGTGGTAATGTTCTGACGAATCTAATAATGCTTTAGATGGAATGCAACCTACATTTAAGCAAGTACCACCTAAGGTATTGTATTTTTCTACTAGTGCTGTTTTTAGTCCAAGTTGCGCACATCGAAGTGCTGAAACATATCCACCTGGACCCGATCCTACTACAATTACATCAAAAGCGTTCATCTCACAAATTTTTGTCAAAGTTAGCACAACAATCCACAAGTTAAAAACAGAAAGGAGATATCCGTAAATAAAAAACAAACTCTTTTGTGATTTTAACGTTTATAACACGGATGGAAAATTATTTGATTATTGGATTCGGATGGTTAGGAAAAGCTCTTGCACAGGAGCTAAAAAATGATCAAGTGAAACTTTGGGCAAGTTCAAGCGATGCCGTTAAACTTCTGGAAATGAAAACAAATGGAATTTGTGGAATTTCGTTAATTAAAACAAACCAAGTACTTTCATGGAAGGAGTTGCCAAACGAACATTTTGATAAAGTCATCATCACCTTACCGCCTTTTGACGGCGTTCTTGAATCCTTGAAGAACATCCTACAAAATTTGTCCTTTTCTCAACTTGTATTTACGAGTTCGACAGGTGTTTATACCGATACCGATTCCTTGATGGATGAATTATCACCGGTAAATGACGCTAGCTTGGTTTTCCAAATGGAAGAATGCATTCGTTCATATACTACGAGTACGTACCATGTGCTTCGCTTAGCCGGTCATATCGGACCCGATAGGCACCCAGTTCGCTATTTCTTGCGTCATAGGCGTGATATTTCTAACGGACAAGCTCCAGTAAACTTGATTCAGCAAAAGGACATCACTGCAGCAATACGCGTTGTTTTACAAGACGTAAAGCAAGATTCAGTGTACAATGTATGTTGGCCTGAACACCCTACAAAAGAAGATTACTACGGAAATCTGGCACTTCAAATGGGCGAAGAAAAACTGAGCTTTTTGGAAGGTAATCATGGCAAGAAAATTGATGGAAGTAAAATTACCCGCGAAACGAGGTTTGAATATGCACATTCAATACACGAAATCAATGTTTTAGATTTGAGAAAAGACAACATTTGACCTATTTTTGCGTCTTAGTAAGCACATGAAGAATCTCTACCTTATCATTTCCTTTTTCATCATAACGAATAGTTATGCTTCACATATTATTGGTGGAGATATCTATTATGATTACTTGGGAAATAATCAGTATCGTTTTTTCATCACTTTATACCGAGATTGTAACTCAACAGGAGCGCAATATGATGACCCGCTAGCCTTGACCATATACAAAGCGAACAATGTGTTTTTTCAGAACATTCTTGTTCCTTTTCCAGGTAGTGTAATCTTACCCATTAACTTTAATAATCCCTGCGCAACACCACCAAATAACATTTGTGTAGAACGCGCAATTTATACAACCGTGGTTACGCTTCCACCCACACCAGGTGGGTATGATGTTTCCTATCAGCGCTGTTGCCGCGGACCTAACATCACCAACTTGTTGTTTCCGGACGATACAGGAATTACACTCACGACACATGTTCCTGGTTCCGATACTGGTTTCACAGCAAATAGTAGTCCTCGATTTACGAATTACCCTCCAGTTTTACTCTGTAACAATGACGAGCTTGTGTTTAATCATGTTGCGACGGATCCAGATGGAGATCAATTGGTTTATTCTTTGGTGACACCATGGTCCGGAGCAAGTTCAGCGAATCCGCAACCGACTCAAGCCCCAGCACCTCCTTATTTTCCGGTACAATGGAATGGCGGAACGTTTAACGCGCAACAACCTCTAGGGGCAGGTTCTTCTACCGTGATTGATCCAGTAACTGGGGTTCTCACCGTGAATCCAAACATGATAGGCTTATTTGTGGTGGGCGTTTGCGTGAAGGAATATAGAAATGGGGTTCTTGTCGGACAAACAATCCGTGATTTTTTGTTTCGTGTCTTTGATTGCAACATCGTGATGCAGGCCTTATTGCCTTTGCAAACACAGCTTCCTACGTTTGTTTCCTATTGTCAAGGATTAAATGTCCAATTTGTCAATAATTCTTACGGTGGATCCAGTTACGCTTGGAACTTTGGGGTTCCGAATATAACATCGGATGTTTCTTCTCAGTTTACACCGAATTACACCTTCCCATCACCAGGAAATTACACTGTTCAATTGATTGTGAATCCGGGAATGCCTTGTACAGATACGGCGTACATGAACATAATTGTAAATAATCCACTGAGTGTATCCTGGACCTCTCAAGATTCTCTGTGTATTTTGGGGAATGACTTTGATTTTATCGCGAATGTTTCCAATCCCGCTGCGAGTCTCACATGGGTGCTTGACCCGACAGCGAGTCAAACTTCTGGAACAGGTAATGCTGTTTTCAACGTGAACTATTCCACACCTGGATTTCATCCAGTAGAAATTATTGCAGACGACGGATTCTGTCAATTGAGTTATATTGACTCAGTATTTATCTTCGAAGTACCAACGAGCGTTATTTCCGTGCCTCCTTTGGTCGAGTGCCTCGGATTTACCGTCCCGTTTGGTAATAACTCAAGCTCAGCAATTAATTACGCTTGGGATTTCAGTTTGGGGTCGAATAGTGTTGGACAGAGTAACTTAACTACGCCTACATTTACCTTTCCGACACCAGGAATTTACACCGTTCAATTAATTGCCAGTTCCTTTTCAACATGTTCCGATACATCTGAGGTACAAGTAACCATTAAAGAACCTTTAGTGATGTCGATTAGTCATACGGATTCCTTGTGTATTGATGAAACCTTTGATTTTCTTGCGACCGTTTCTGGACCGAGTAATGCCACATTTCAATGGGATTTTGGAACCAATGCGACACCGAACAGTTCTGCGAATCTCAGCGTTCAAGGGGTTTCATATACACAGGCTGGATCAATGCCTGTCTACTTTATTGGTCAATACGACAATTGCGTTGATACCATTCAATCAAGTGTTCAGATTTTCGGTCACGCAAGCATCGATTTTATGTTCATCAATACGCTTCAATGTGCCCCTTCTCTTGCTCAATTTGTGAATTTGAGTCAATCTGATGTACCTGTTCAATACCAATGGGATTTTGGAGACGGGATAACAACCAATGCAGTGAATCCAAATCATATTTATTTAACACCAGGAAATTATAGTGTGAGTTTGACTTTAAATCAGCTGTACGGATGTATGGACACCCTTTTCCTGATGCAGCAAGATTTGGTTACTGTTAATCCTTCACCAATTGCGGCTTTTAGTGTCAATCCAGACAATGTGGATGTATGCACCAATACCGTCCAATTTATCGATCAATCGCAAGGTGCTCAAGGTTATCAATATATTTTTGACCGTAACGAATACACTTCCAACTTGGCAAATTTCTCACATGATTATGTCAATGAAGGATCGGATTACCCCATACAAATTGTCACGAATCAGTATGGTTGCAGGGATACTGCTCGAAGAACTGTTTTTGTCGAACCGTTTTCAATTTACATTCCAAATACGTTCATACCAGATGAAAATGGAAGAAATGAACTATTCAAACCGATTACAGATTTTGACATTGTTGCCTGGGACTTCCGAATTTACAATCGCTGGGGACAGGTTATTTTTCAATCCAACGATCCGGCGCAAGCTTGGGACGGAAAATTAGACGGGGTGATGTGTCAAGATGGCAATTATTCTTACATCTTGAAATTCCGATCGTGTGACAAACCGTACATTTGGCAACAAGTAGATGGATTCGTAAACTTGATTCGATAGTTTATTTACGAAGGACGAAATTTTGCCCTAGATAGACTTTTCGAACTTGTTCATCAGAGGCTAATTCTTCGGCCGTTCCAGATTTCAAAATGCTTCCTTCAAAAAGTAAATAAGCTCGATCCGTGATAGAAAGCGTTTCTTGCACGTTGTGGTCGGTGATTAATATCCCGATATTTCGTTTTTTAAGTTCCGAAATGATGCTTTGAATGTCCTCAACGGCAATGGGGTCAACACCGGCAAATGGCTCATCTAACAAGACAAACTTTGGATTCGTTGCAAGTGCACGCGCAATTTCTGTTCTTCGTTTTTCTCCACCAGACAAACGGTTTCCAAGGTTTTTACGGACATGAGTCAGGTTGAATTCCTCCAGTAGTTGTTCTAGTTTTTCAGAACGCTCTACTTTGTTCATACCGGTCATCTCCAGAATGGCCATAATGTTATCTTCCACACTCAGTTTTCGGAAAACTGAAACCTCTTGCGGAAGGTAGCCAATGCCCATTTGCGCACGTTTGTACATGGGAAGTTTAGTGATTTCCACGTCATCTAAAAAAACAGAGCCTTCATCCGGACGAACTAAGCCGACCATCATATAAAAGGACGTGGTTTTTCCGGCTCCGTTTGGACCTAAAAGTCCAACAATTTCCCCTTGTTTCACTTCCACAGAAACGCCATTTACGACAGGTCTCCCCTTGTATGTTTTACGAATATGTTCAGTGTACAATTTCACGTTACGAAGGTATTAAAAATTCAACGCATAGCGCGCTCGAATGCCAAATGGACTTTGTCCAGGAATAGGGTGAGTCATCCGCCAAACGACATCTACTCGGATGACTTTCAGAATGTTTTCAATTCCAACAGATGTTT
This sequence comes from Bacteroidota bacterium, assembly GCA_041176665.1. GTDB lineage: Bacteria > Bacteroidota > Bacteroidia > Flavobacteriales_D > Crocinitomicaceae > UBA952. The sequence continues at coordinate 13,337 of JBEDCT010000246.1, forward strand.
CCATGTATGGAATTCCGTTAAAACGTTTAACAAAATCCGGGATTAACATGGCTTGCTCGTGTTTTTGACTTATGTCACCATATAGAATACGTCCAGTAGTGACCAAACGAAGGTTTAATTTTTTCACGAGTGGAATTCGGTCGAAGAAAAGTCCTTCCCAATGATTTTCAATAAATCCAGTAATGTATTTATCACTAATGAATTCCATGAAGTTTAATTTATTGAAAGTACTCGTCAACAACCATAAAGATTGATTTCCTTCGTGTACTTTTAAGAAGGGGTAGGCTGTCGTTCCGAAAATGTAACCTGCTGTTACACCATAGCGCATGCGTCCAAGGACACCTAATTGCGTATTGTGTTCCATTTGGAACTCCAAGCGTTGGTAATTGTATTCACTGCCAAAAATATTTTTCATTCCGATAATCGCCTGAAGTGAAAAAATGGGGTACACGGATCGGAGACTCGTTCGATCAAAGTATCCAGATAAAAATTCTTCTCCTTTGGTCCATCGGACGCGTCCAATGAATTCAAAAGTTTTAATGTTTGACACATTAACGGTGTCGAAATTGAGCACGCGTTGGTAATTGGCTAATCCCAGGGGAGTATAACTTTTCCATTCGATTCCACCGTAAAGGATGAGGTCTTTTTTGATGTCCTTTTCTAAATTAACCCCAATTTTATTGACGAAGGTTAATTTATCAAAAGGCGCGGTATTAAAAACGGTAGCAAAAGTACTTCCCATGGAGGCAGCCGTGGGAGATTGTCCGATTTGTTCGATGTCGTAGGAGTAAATACCCGTAAGCATTCCTCGTTTTTTTGGTGTAATATTATACCGTATTTTTCCCGCATATTTCAGTTTCTCATCGCCAAAACCGTAGGCTACACGTCCACCCAGTTCAAGTCTTTTAGAGAAGTCGTTTGAAGTTCTTAGCGCCAAAGCCACGCGGTAATTCTCCACTGGATTCTTACTGATGAGCGAAGTGGCATTTCCTATTTCAATTTTATTGAATTGAAAATAACCTGTTGTCGCGAAGTATAAAAGTTTTTTCATGGACTTGTAAAAACTTGTTTTACTGAGTGAATCGACCATTTCCTCAATGTGTTTTTCTTGGACATTGAGGGTGATAGGCCTGTTATTCTGCCAATATTCCTGTGAGCGTGTTTTCGCACTATCGCTAAATTCAACTGCGTTTGTCGCGTAAAAGGAATGGTCTTTCACTTCATTAATCACGAAGTCACTTCGTTTACTGTATTTCCTACCGTACATTCCCAGAATTTTGGATTCCTCGGTTAGACGAAATTCGAGGATTAACCGTTCTTCGGTTAACATCCAGACTTCATTTTGAACTTGATCAAAGAAATGCTCGAAATACAGATTTTGAATGTAGTTTAAGTTTGCTTCGGGAGAAATCGATGCTTTGATTTGTTTCACTGCGTAGGTGGTGTCATTGATCCACATTTCACCAGTAAAAGCAAGATCTCCACTTCGTTTCGGTTCAAAACGCAGTTTATAACACCAATCTGAACCGATAAAGGTGGAGTCTTCTAATACAAACTGATAATAAGTCCTAGCGAATGGTGCAAGTGGACTGATAAACGATTTATTGAATAAGTCATAAATGTTGTCGTATACGTTGAGGTCCAAATACATGTCCCCTAGGAATTGATTTACTTGTACATTTTCGATTCCAGTGATTTTAGTTGCATTTACAATTTCTTTCTTTTGTTTGGGTTGATTTTTAAAGTAGAAATCCGAGAGAGACTCTGTTAAAATGACCGGTAAATAGGTGTTTCCGTCGCTAGTAGAATCAAGGTAATTCATGACGAGATCCATACGTTTTACCAATCCATTTTGCTGAAATTTATCACCGAGATTGTTCAGGTCAAGTTGAATTTTATTGTAAAGCTTGTATTGATAGGCGTCTAATTTCTCTTTATTGTTGATGGGTTTATTGGCAATGACCTTTTTATGTAGTGCCACCGCTGGTGATTCACTAGAAATCATCACCACCACATCTCTGTAATCCGTAGATTGAACGCGCATGGTAATATTCACCGTTTGTTCAATGTCCTTTTTTATTTTTAAAGATTGAGCTTGAAAACCGATAAATTGAACATTTATCGAATCGGTCGCATAGTAACTCTGTAGAAAGTACGCACCTGTCGAATCGGTTAAATCGCCAATTTTCGTCCCAACAAACCGCACACGAGCGTAAGGAATTGGCTCACCTTTTTCATCTTTAACAAATCCTTTAACGGTGGTTGTCTGTGAAAACCCGATTAGGGGTAAAAGAACTAAAAGTAAGAGCAGGGATTTCATACGGACAATTAGTCTTTCTGATTTTTAGCAACTCGTTTGGCTACGAGCACACTGATTTCAAATAGCAGGTAGATAGGAATGGTCACAATCACTTGCGAGATTACATCTGGAGGTGTAATAATCGCAGCCAAAATTAAAATAACAACAATGGCGTGTTTTCGGTATTTAACGAGAAATTCAGGCGTGAAAAGTCCAATTTTCACCAGTAAGTATGTCACTACTGGCAACAAAAAGAACAATCCAGTATAAAAGACCGTCGATAAAATAGTACTCATGTAAGAGCTGATGGTGAAATCATTTCTGATTTTATCGGTGATTTGAAACGCGCCAAAAAATTGGACACTCAATGGAGCGACAACGAAATAACCGAAGAGTATACCTATGAAGAAAAGAATGCTGACATAAAAGACGATTCCTTTGGCCATTTTCCGCTCCTTAAATTTGAGTCCGGGTTTAACAAAGGACCAAAGTTGATAGAAAATATAAGGAAAGGCTAATACGGCGCCACCCATGATACTCATCATCAAAGCATAGGAAAATTGACCAGACAAGGTCATGCTTTGAAAGTTGACAGGGATTTTATCGATGCACACGTTTAAGTATTCGCATAAAAGCTTAAAGGTCACAAAATTCGGATCCACCATGATTAGAAAAACATTTTCCATGATTTCCTTTTGGTAAATCCATATAACAATAGCAAAAATAATCACCGCTACTGCTGAGCGCATGAGCCTCCAGCGGAGTTCTTCTAGGTGATCAAGAAAGGACATTTGCTTATTGTCTGACATGTTGCAAAAGTAGTGATTTTCTCACTCCCACACATGAAGATTTTAGAACGTAAATTGTTTACGAC